>DAIDAU010000096.1 GCA_027310465.1 Rhodocyclaceae bacterium | reverse complement strand
GTGCTCTTAACCGCCAAGGGCGACAGGTAGTTGCCGCTGCTGGAGGATGTAACCGCCAAGGGCGACGGGGGGTCGTCGCCGCTTCGTGTCCCCCGGCGGACAAAGGCGATACAGCGTCCGCCTCCTCCTTTACCTACGCGTCGACGATCCCCCGCCACCCTTGGCTTGGCGCTCTGCCGGCCTGCTCGGAACTGCGACGGCGGTTCCGCTCGCGCCGATGGGGTGCCCTGCTGCGCGTAAGTAGAGGAGGAGGCGGACGACTTATCGCTCTTGTCCGCCGGGGGACATGGAGCGCAACAGGGCGCCCCGGCGGCACGAGCGCGCTCCCGCATACAATTTCTCATATCACGCATCGACATCCGCAGATTCGAACTCCAGCAATTCTGCCCCATCAGCGACCTGATCGCCGACGGCGAAACGGAAGGCCTTGATCACGCCAGCCGACGGCGCGGCGATCGTGTGCTCCATCTTCATCGCCTCGAGGATCATCAGCGGTGCGCCTTTCTCGACCTTGTCGCCGGCCTTGGCCACCAGCGCGATCACCTTGCCTGGCATCGGCGCCGTCAGCCCGCCTTCGGCGCCGCCGCCCTCGCCCGCGTGGAACAGCGGATCGACGGCCGCGAAGGCGAAGCCGCGGCCGTGCAGGAAGACGTGGCGCTTCTCGCCGGCGATAACCACTGCCGCGTTGATGCGCCGGCCGCCGAGGTCGGCGCGCAATTGGCTGCCGGGCAGCATGTCGCCCGAGGCATGGGTGCGCTGCCCGTCGAGCTCGAGTTCGAAGCCGGTGCCGGTGTAGGAGACGTCGATCGCCTTTTCCCTCTCGCCGGCACGAAAAACCAGGTCGCGGCGCGCCGCGCTGTTCAGGCGCCAGCCGTCGCGCAGGTGCCACGGCGAATGCGGATCCGCGTCGTCCTGGGCCTGCACGCCGGCTTGCGCGCGTTCGCGCAGCAGTTCGGCGAGCGCGGCGGCGAGCCAGGCTTCGCGTGGCGGCTCGGCCGCCTTGTCGGCGAAGAGGAAATCCCGTTCGCGCTCGATCAGCCCCGTGTCGAGATCGGCGTGCGCGAAGGCCGGGCAGGCGACGAGCTTCGACAGGAAGCCCACGTTGTTGGCGACGCCGACGAGCCGGTACTGCGCCAGCGCCTGCAGCATGCGCGACAGCGCGCGTTCGCGCGTCTCGTCCCACACGATCAGCTTGGCGATCATCGGATCGTAGTGCGGCGAGATCTCGTCGCCCTGCTCGACGCCGGTGTCGACGCGCACGTGCAGCGTCTGCTCGGGCGGCGCCAGGTGCAGCAGCTTGCCGGTCGACGGCAGGAACTCCTTGTCGGGGTCTTCGGCGTAGATGCGGGCCTCGATGGCGTGGCCGCGGATCGCCAGCTGCTCCTGCGAAAGCGGCAGCGGCTCGCCGGCGGCGACGCGCAGCTGCCATTCGACGAGGTCGAGCCCGGTGATCATCTCGGTGACCGGATGCTCGACCTGCAGCCGAGTGTTCATTTCCATGAAGTAGAAGTTGCCGGCCTGATCGGCGATGAATTCGACCGTGCCGGCGCCGACGTAGCCGACGGCCTTCGCCGCCTCGACCGCCGCCTTGCCCATCGCTGCGCGCCGCTCGGCTGTCATGCCGGGGGCCGGCGCTTCCTCCAGCACCTTCTGGTGGCGCCGCTGCACGGAGCAGTCGCGCTCGAAGAGATGGACGCAGCTGCCGTGCCGGTCGCCGAACACCTGGATCTCGATGTGGCGCGGACGCTGGACGTACTTCTCGATCAGCACGTGGTCGTCGCCGAACGATGCCTTCGCCTCGCGCCGGCACGACGCCAGCGCGTCGAGGAAATCGGCCGCCTCGTCGACAGCGCGCATGCCCTTGCCGCCGCCGCCTGCCGCCGCCTTGATCAGCACCGGGTAGCCGATGGCGTCGGCTTGCTGCTTCAGGAACTCGGGTGCCTGCTCGTCGCCATGGTAGCCGGGCGTCAGCGGCACGCCGGCCTTTTCCATCAGCTTCTTCGCCTCCGACTTGCTGCCCATCGCGCGAATCGCCGTTGCCGGCGGGCCGATGAAGACGATGCCGGTGTTCGCGCAGGCCTGCGCGAAATCTTCGTTCTCGGAGAGAAAGCCGTATCCGGGGTGCACGGCCTGGGCGCCGGTCTGCCGGCAGGCGGCGATGATCTTGTCCGCGACGAGATACGACTCGCGCGCCGCCGCCGGCCCGATGCAGACGGCCTCGTCGGCGAGCCGCACGTGGCGCGCGCCGGCATCGGCTTCCGAATACACGGCCACCGTGCGGACGCCCATGCGCCGCGCGGTCTTGATCACGCGGCAGGCGATTTCGCCGCGATTGGCGATCAGTATTTTGTCGAACATGTTTCCTCCGCGGCGAAATCGCCTGGGCGCGCTTCGCGCGCGACGCAATTTGACTTCGTCGCTGCGCCGCTTCGCGGCTGGTCACCGCGATTGGCGATCAGGATCTTGTCGAACATCGCCTACTCCCCCGGCGCCCAGTCCGGTTTGCGTCGTGCGAAGAAGGCCGCCATGCCTTCCTGCGCCTCCTCGGTGGCGCGGATGCTGGCGATGCGGCGGGCGGTGTCGTCGATGAGGTCGGGCGTCAGCGGCTTGCCGGCGACGGCGCCGATCAGCGACTTGCACGACGCCAGCGCAGTGGGGCCGTTCTTCAGCAGGCCGTCCACGATCTGGCCGACGGCTTCGTCGAGGGCATCGTTGTCGGGCACCATCTCGTGGATCAGGCCGATGCGATAGGCTTCGGCGGCCGAGAAGCGTTCCGCCGTCAGCATGTAGCGGCGCGCGTGCCGCTGGCCGATGGCGGCGATCACGTGCGGCGAGATGGCGGCAGGGACGATGCCGAGCCTGACCTCGGTGAGCGCGAAGTGCGAGTCGAAGGTCGCCACGGCGATGTCGCAGGCGGCAATGACGCCGACGCCGCCGCCGTAGGCGGGGCCCTGCACGCGCGCGATCGTGGGCTTCGGCAGCTGCGCGATCCGCCGCAGCATCTCGGCAAGGTTGGCGGCGTCGCGGAAGTTCTCGTCGAAGGCCTGCGTCGCGGCGCGCTGCATCCAGCGCAGGTCGGCGCCGGCGGAAAAGCTCTTGCCGGTGCTCGAAAGCACGACGATGCGCACGTCGGGGTTCGCCTCCATCGCGCCCATGGCGTCGATCAGCTCGACGATGGTCTGCTCGTCGAAGGCGTTGTGGCGGTCGGCGCGATTGAGCGTGACGATGCCGACGCCGCCGTCGACCTCGGTGATCAGGTTGCCGTACATGCTCTCCCCTTCATCACATGCGGAAGACGCCGAAAGTCGTCTTCCCGATCGGCGCGTTGAGCGATGCGGAAATGCCCAAGCCCAGCGCGCGCCGCGTCTGCGCCGGGTCGAGCACGCCGTCGTCCCACAGCCGCGCCGTCGCGTAGTAGGGATGGCCCTGCGTCTCGTACTGCTCGCGGATCGGCGCCTTGAAAGTTTCTTCCTCTTCCCGGCTCCAACTGCCGCCCTTCGCCTCGATGCCGTCGCGGCGCACGGTGGAGAGCACGCTTGCCGCCTGCTCTCCCCCCATCACCGAGATGCGCGAGTTGGGCCACATCCAGAGCAGGCGCGGCGAATAGGCGCGGCCGCACATGCCGTAGTTGCCGGCGCCGAAGGAGCCGCCGATCAGCACGGTGAACTTCGGCACCTTGGCCGTCGCCACGGCGGTCACCATCTTGGCGCCATCCTTGGCGATGCCGCCGTTCTCGTACTTGCGGCCGACCATGAAGCCCGTGATGTTCTGGAGGAATAGCAGCGGGATGCCCCGCTGTGCGCAGAGTTCGATGAAATGCGCGCCCTTCTGCGCCGATTCGGAGAACAGGATGCCGTTGTTGGCGACGATGCCAAGAGGGTAGCCATGCAATCGGGCAAAACCAGTTACTAGCGTATTCCCGAAGCGCGCCTTGAATTCGTCGAAGCGCGAACCGTCCACCAGGCGCGCGATGACTTCGCGCACGTCGAACGGCTTGCGCGTGTCGGCCGGGATGATGCCGTAGAGTTCCTCGGGGTCGTAGGCGGGCGCCTCGGGCTCGGCGATGTCGAGCCCGATCGGCTTCGTCCAGTTCAAGCTACCGACGATGCGGCGCGCGATCGACAGCGCGTGG
>DAIDAU010000084.1 GCA_027310465.1 Rhodocyclaceae bacterium | reverse complement strand
GCCCGGCGACGTGCTGCTGCACATGCTGCCGATCTTCCACGTGCACGGCCTGTTCGTCGCCTGCCACTGCGCGCTGCTCAACGGCTCGGCGATGCTGTTCGAGCCGAAGTTCGACGCCGGGCGCGCCGTCGCGCTGCTGCCCCAAGCCACGGTCTTCATGGGCGTGCCGACCTACTACGTGCGCCTGCTGGCCGAGCCCGGCTTCACGCGCGAGACCTGCCGCGACATGCGCCTGTTCGTTTCCGGGTCGGCGCCGCTGCTCAGGGAGACCTTCGCAGCGTTCGAGACGCGCACCGGCCACACCCTCCTCGAGCGCTACGGCATGACCGAAGGCGGCATGTTCGCGTCGAACCCCTACGACGGCGAGCGCCGCGCCGGCACCGTCGGCCTGCCGCTGCCCTGCACGCAGATCCGCGTCGTCGGCGAGGAAGGAAGGCCCGCCGCGCCGGACGCAGTCGGCCACATTCAGGTCAAGGGCGACAACGTCTTCGCCGGCTACTGGCGCCTGCCGGAGAAAACGAAGGAGGAGTTCACCGCCGACGGCTGGTTCAAGACCGGCGACCTCGGCTCGATGAGCGCCGACGGCTACCTCAGCATCAGCGGGCGCTCGAAGGACCTGATCATCACCGGCGGGCTCAACGTCTATCCAAAGGAGATCGAGGAGATGATCGACGCGCTGCCCGGCGTCGCCGAGTCCGCCGTCATCGGCGTAACGCACGCCGATTATGGCGAGGCGGTGACCGCCGTGGTGGTGCGGCAGAAGAACGACGCGGGCAAGGCGCTGAGCGAGCAGTCGATCGTCGCAGCATTGCGCGGCGAACTCGCCGCATTCAAGCTGCCCAAGCGCGTGCACCTCGTGGACGAACTGCCGCGCAACACGATGGGCAAGGTGCAGAAGAACACCCTGCGAGAGAAGTACTCGCCTCAGACCTGAACCAAGCCTCCAAGCCCCGGCCGGGGCCGCGCTACGAAAGGCCAGCCCGGAAACGGCGCCACCCCAAACCACCCAGCGTCACCACGCAGAACCCCGCTCCCGCATAGAAGGTAAACGCCGCCCCGAGCACGTCCCACAACACCCCCGCCACCGCGCTCGCCACCAGCATCGCGATCCCGCTGACCAAGTTGAAGAACCCGAACGCGGTGCCCCGCAAGTCCGCCGGTGCCGTATCGGCCACCATCGTCGCCAGCAGCCCTTGCGTGATCCCCATGTGCGCGCCCCACAGCATCACGCCGGCGAACACCACCGGCCAGCTGCGATCGAAGGCGAGCACCAGATCGGCAGCGATCAGCACCACCAGGCCGAGCGCGAGCAGCCGGTCGTGCGCCATGCGGTCGGCGAGCTTGCCGAACGGATAGGCGGTCGCCGCGTAGATGACGTTCATCGCCACCATCACCAGCGGCACCAGCGCCACGGGCACGCCGCTCTGGTTCGCGCGCAGCACCAGGAAAGCTTCGCTGAAGCGCGCCAGCGTGAACGCCGCGCCGATCGCGACGACCCACCAGTAGTCCGCACCGAGACGCTCGAGATCGGCGCGGGCGATCGGACTGCCGCGGCGCGCTCCCGGCGCCGGCGCCTCATGCACGCCGAAGAACAGCAGCGCCACCGCCGCCGCGCCCGGAACGACGGCGACCCAGAACACCGCGCGGAAATCGTTGGCCCACAGCAGCATCAGCCCGGCGCCGATCAGCGGCCCGACGAAGGCGCCGACGGTGTCGAGCGCCTGGCGCAGGCCGAAAGCCGCGCCGCGGATCTCCGCCGGCGTGACGTCGGCGATCAGCGCATCGCGCGGCGCGCCGCGCACGCCCTTGCCGACGCGGTCGATCAGGCGCGCGGCCAGCACGGCTTCGAGCGAGCCGGCGAGCGCGAAGACCGGCTTGGTGACGGCCCCCAGCGCATAGCCGAACAGCGCCAGCTGCTTGCGCTTGCCGAGCCAGTCGCTGACCACGCCGGAGAACACCTTGACGATCAGCGCCGTCGCTTCCGCCACGCCTTCGATCAGCCCGACCGCCGTCGAGCTCGCGCCCAGCACGCCGACCATGAAGAGCGGCAGCAGGCTGTGGATCATCTCGGACGAGACGTCCATCAGCAGGCTGACGAACCCCAGCGCCCAGACGCTGCCGGGAATACGCCGGGTGAGGCTCGCGGCCGCCGTCATGTTCTCCGGGGGACGATCAGGCCAGCAGCCCGTAGAGCATCTTCGTCGCCAGCAGCGCGAGGAAGCCGCCGAAGGCGCGCTTGAGCTGCTTCACCGGCAGCCGGTGCGCGAGCTTCGCGCCGAACGGCGCCATCAGGAAGCTGAACACCACCACGCCGACGAAGGCCGGCAGATAGATGTAGCCGAGCGAGTAGGCGGGCAAGCCGGTCGCCTTGAAGCCGCTGGCGATGTAGCCGACCGAGCCGGCCAGCGCGATCGGGAAGCCCAGCGCCGCCGAGGTGCCGACCGCCTGGTGGATGACGACGTTGCAGAACACCATGAAGGGGATCGAGAGGAAGCCGCCGCCGGCCGCCACCAGGCTCGACACCATGCCGATGACGAGGCCGGCGACGAACACGCCGAAGGCGCCCGGCAGGCTGCGATGCGCCTTGGGCTTGAAGTCGAGGATCATCTGCGCCGCCGCGTAGTAGACGATGACGGTGAAGATCAGCGCCAGCGGCCGCGTCGGCACCAGCGCGGCGAAGAACGAGCCGGAGAAGGTGCCGAGCATCAGCCCCGGCGCGAACGACTTGACGATCTCCCAGCGCACCGCGCCATGGCGATGGTGCGCGCGCGTGCTGGCGATCGAGGTGAACACGATGGTGGCCATCGACGTTCCCAGCGCCAGATGCATCGTATGCTCGACGGGGAAGTCCTGCGCCGAGAACAGCATGAACAGCAGCGGCACGATCGTCAGTCCGCCGCCGACGCCGAACAGGCCGGCGATGAAGCCGGCGAAGATCCCCAGCACAGGATAGCTGAGCCACCACATCGTCATTGCGTCACGCTCCCTTCAATCCCATCAGTTTCTCGGTGATGAACTTCCACTCCGCCGGATCGACCGGCGTGATCGACAGCCGGTTGCCGCGCGCCAGCACGCGCATGTGCGCGAGCTGCGCATGGCTGCGCAATTCGGCGAGGCTCACCAGCCGCGTCTTCTTCGTCACCCGCACGTCTACGTTCACCCAGCGCGGATTCTCGGGCGTCGACTTCGGATCGTAGTACGGGCTCTTCGGCTCGAACTGCATGCGATCCGGATAGGCGCGCCGGGCGACCTCGGCCAGCCCCGCGATGCCGGGCTCGGGGCAGTTCGAATGGTAGAAGAACACCTTGTCGCCGACGCTCATCTGGTCGCGCATGAAGTTGCGCGCCTGGTAGTTGCGCACGCCCCACCAGTCGACGGTCTGCTGCGGCATCGCCAGCACGTGGTCGATGCCGACGACGTCGGGTTCGGATTTCATCAGCCAGTAGCGCATGTCGATCGACCTTTCAACTCGTGTACCCGGCTTCGCGCTGATGCCGGATCGCCAGGATCAGTATGGCGTCGTGTTCGGGCTCGTAACTGTACAGGGCGACATACCCGGTCCGCCCGCGCGAAATGACAAGTTCGCGGATATCCGCGTCGACCGGACGCCCGATCAGCGGATGACGCTGAAGGATCAGGACAGCCTCCGCAATCAGTTCGATCGTTTCGCCGGCGGCGACCGGGTCCGATTCGAGCAGGAAGTCGGTCAGGCGGTCGAGGTCGGCAAAGGCGCGGGCCGAATAGCTTATGCGTGCCAAGAACGCGCCTTGGGTTTTGCGGCCTTCTTGCCCGATGCTTTCGCCTTCAGGTAAGCATGAACGTCATCGGCGGCGAAACCCTTGCCGGTTTCGAGCATTTCGTCACGGGCGGCCTTGGCGTCGGCAAGAAGCTTGGCGCGCCGCTCGGTGGCGGTCGCCGCCTGGTCGATTGCCGAAACCATGAAGGCATGGGGCGATATGCCCAGCTGCTGCGCCGCGTCGGCTGCGCGCTTCTTCAGCTCGTCGGGAAGTTTCAAGGACGTGGTGGACATGGAAACCTCACGCAATAGGTGTTACCACGGTAACACCAAGCGGCTACGAACGCAACCGCATCGCTCCCTCTTCGTCGGCCTACAGCAGCACGCCGACGGCGAGCAGCAGCCCGAAGACGAAACCCGCGCGGGCGGTGGCGGCCAGCAGCGGGTTGAGCGCCGGACCCGAATCGCCGCGCAGCATGCGGCGCACCGCACCGAGACACTGCGGCAGAGCACCGAGAGCGAGCAGCGCGCCCGGCCGTCCCCCCGCCGCCAGCAGCAGCGGCACGGCAAACGGCGCCAGCATCATGGCGGCATAGGCGGAGCGCGCGCCCGCCGGCCCGAGCACCGCCGCCAGCGTGCGGCGCCCCGCCTTGGCGTCGCCTTCGAGGTCGCGGTAGTTGTTCACCATCAGCACGCCGGCCGCCAGCGAGCCGAGGGCGGCGCCGCCCAGCAGCGCCGCGGCGGACAGCCGGCCCGACTGCAGCCAGTGGCTGCCGGCGACGGCGTTGAGGCCGAAGAAGATCCAGACGAAGAGCTCGCCCAAGGGCGTGTGCGAAATCGGCCGCGGCCCGCCCGAGTAGGCCCAGCCTGCGGCCAGCGACGCGAGGCCGACGGCGAGGATCGGCCAGCCGCCGACCGAGACGAGATAGATGCCGAGCGCGAAGGCCAGCGCGAAAGCGCCGAACGCGGCGCCGCGCACGTCGCCTGCGGGCGCCCACCCCGCGGCCGTCACGCGCAGGGGGCCGACGCGCTCCGCGGTGTCGTTGCCGCGCTCGAAGTCCACGGCGTCGTTGTGCAGGTTGGTCCCGGCCTGGATCAGCAGCGCGCAGAGCAGCGCCGCCAGCGCCGCCGGCCAGGCATGCGGCGCGCCTTCGGCCCACGCGATGGCGGTGCCGAGCAGCACCGGCGTCACCGAGATCGTCAGCGTGCGCGGCCGCGCCGCGGTCCACCAGACGCGCCAGCCGCGCGGCGGCGCAGTGACGATCGCTTCGGGCAGTTCGGGCTTCATCGCGGCGCCTCGCCGAAGTGCAGGCAGGCGATACCGAACGAAACATTCTCCCAATGCACGTTCGCGAAGCCCGCCTTCGTCATCAGCTCGGCGAAGCCGCGCTGGTCGGGGAAGCGCCGGATCGAATCGACGAGATACTGGTAGGCCTCGGCATTGCGCGCCACCGCCGCGCCGAGACGCGGGATCACGAGATAGGAATAGACGTCGTAGAACGGCGCGAACCACCATTCGGGCCGCGAGAACTCGAGGCAGACGAAGCGGCCGCCGGGCTTGAGCACGCGGCGCGCCTCGACGAGCGCCGCTTCGAGCTTCGTCGCGTTGCGCAGGCCGAACGACACCGTGAGCAGATCGACGCTGCGGTCCGCGAACGGCAGCGCCTCGGCTTCGCCGCCGAGCCACGCGATGGCTCCGCCGCCGCGCCGCCGGCCTTCGCTCATCATCGCGCGGCTCGGGTCGCACACGACGACGCGACGGCGATCCGAGACCAGCAGCCGCGCCACGTCGCCGGTGCCGCCCGCGAGGTCGACCGCCGTGCCTTCGGCGTCGCGGCAGCGGCGCGCCAGCGTGCGCTTCCACAGCCGGTGGATGCCGAAGCTCATGAGGTCGTTCATCAGGTCGTAGCGCGGCGCCACCGCCTCGAAGACGCGGCGGATGCGGCTCTTGCGCTCGTCCGCGCCGACGCGCTGGCGTCCGAAGCTTTCGTCGAGGGATGATGCTTCCGGCATGCGGCTCCGTTACCCCGTTACCAAAAAGAAAGCGCGGACCCTGCCGCGCTTTCAGTCGCCAAGACCACTGGCGCCTCGAACAGGTCCCCCGCGTGTGCCGTCCGGCCGGCATCCTGAACCGTGGTCCAGAGTGGCCGCTTTCCTACCGCATCAGGCTCGCCCGCGAACGGGGCGTGCACAACAGCGGCGTCCTGGGTCGGCGGCCGATGCCTATCAGCATAGGTTCAAGGAATATATGGCCGTAACGAGCACCGCAGGGGATTCTCTGAGCGGCGCCGGGACGGTCTCTAGAACAGGTCTTCCTGCTGCGCGAGAGCCGAATCCAGGCGCGCTTCCATGGCTTCGATTCTACGCTTCAAGCCGCTCGTATCAAGGGGTGCGGCGGGGGATTTCTTGAGCGTGGTCAACTCGTGCGCCAGATTCAGCGCGGCCATCACGGCGAGGCGCTCGCCGCTGCTCTTGGTCTTGTTCGCGATGTCCGCCAGCTTGGCGTCGAGCAGCGCGACGGCCTCGAGCAGCGCTTCGCGTTCCTCCGGCGGACAGGCGACGCTGTACGCGCGTCCCTGCAGCTTGATGTCGAGCGTCGGCGTGCTCATTCGCTGGGCAGGCGATCCATCAGCGCCTCGAGGCGCTCGCGGGTGGTGTCGATCTTCTCCGCGAGCGCGCGCTTCTCGCCCTCGAGCCCGGCGATGCGACCGCGCAACGCGTGGTTTTCCTCGCGCAGGCGCTGGCAGAACGCCACGACGTCCTCGACTTTTTGCTCGAGCGTGGAAAGATCGGCATCCATGAGAGACGCAAGTGTGCGAGAAAAGCCGTTCTCGGTCAAGCAATAAGCCGGCAATGTGAAGGTGGCTCCGCAACACCCTGCCGCGAGCCCGCCATCGGCTTATCCCCGCGTGCTAGACTTCGCGCCGCTGTCCACGGTGCCCGAACGCCATCCAGGCGCAAGGGTGAAACGGGAAGCCGGTGCGCGCGAACCTCGCGCAATTCCGGCGCTGCCCCCGCAACGGTAAGGAAGTGCGGTACCGCCAACGATGCCACTGGGAACATCCCGGGAAGGCGGCGGTGCAAGACTTCCGAGCCCGGAGACCGGCCGCGGACAACCAGTTGGATGTGTCGCGGGGTTGCGATGCGCCGGCGCATCGCCGTCTCTCGAAACTCCCGCCCATGTCCGTTCCGCAATCACGGCCGCGGGGACGCGTGCCGCAATGGGAGTCTTGATCATCATGCATCGCCCCTTCATCCGCACCGCGCTCGCGGTTGCACTCGCCAATTCCTTCAACGCCTTTGCCGCGCCCGCCGCCGGCGACGAAGCCGCCGTCGTCGTCACGGCGACGCGCCAGCCGCAGCGCGCCAATGAACTGATCTCCGACGTCACTCTCATCGACAGGGAGGAGATCGCCCGCGCCGGCCAGGCGACCGCGGCCGAGTTCCTCGCCACGCAGCCCGGCGTGCAGATCACCGAGAACGGCAGTGCCGGCGCGGCCAGCAGCGTCATGTTGCGCGGCGCCAACGCCGGCCACACCCTCGTGCTGATCGACGGCGTCCGTCAGGGCTCGGTCACGCTGGGCACGGCGAGCTGGTCGCGCCTGCCGCTGTCGCAGATCGATCGCATCGAGATCCTGCGCGGCCCCGCGTCGAGCCTTTACGGCTCCGACGCGATCGGCGGCGTGGTGCAGATCTTCACGCGGCGCGGCGAAGGCGCGCCGGCGTTCAACGCCGAAGCCGGCGCCGGCAGCTACGGCACGACCTCCGCGAGCGGCGCGCTGAGCGGCGCGAGCGGCGGCCTGCATTACAGCCTCGCCGCCTCGCAGTTCCGCACCGCGGGCTTCAACAGCATCGAGAACCCGCGCAACTTTTCCTTTAACCCGGACGCCGACGGCTTCGCCAATCAAAGCCTGACGACGGCCGTTTCGTATGAGATGGCGCCGGGCCAGGAAATCGGCTTCAACGCCTTTTCGAGCGGCGGCCGCAACAAGTACGACAGCAGCCCGAAGTCGGCCGACTACCAGAACAAGATCGACGTGCAAAGCTACGCCGGCACGCTGAGGAACCGCATCGCCGACGGCTGGCTCAGCACGCTGCGCGTCGGCCATTCGAGCGACGACTCAGCCAACTATGCCAACGCCGCGACGACGAGCGTCTTCCGCACCGATCAGGACGAATGGTCGTGGCAGCACGATCTCCGCCTGCCGATCGGCAGGGTGCTCGTGGCCGTCGAAGGACTGGACCAGAAGGTCAGCGGCACCACCGCCTACACGGTGAAGCAGCGCACGGACAGGTCATGGCTGGTCGGCTGGAACGAACGGCTCGGCAGGCAGCGCTTCCAGGCAAACCTGCGCCGCGACGACTACTCGCAGTTCGGCGTGAAGAACACCGGCTCGCTCGGCTGGGGCTACCAGTTCGACGAGCATTGGCGCACCAGCGCTTCCTACGGCAAGGCCTTCAAGGCGCCCACCTTCAACGATCTCTACTTTCCGCTGAACTACGGCTACGTCGGCAATCCCAACCTCAAGCCGGAGTCGTCGCAGAGTCGCGAACTGGCCCTGCACTACGAGCGGCCGGGACACCATGGATCCGTCACCTGGTATCTGAACCGCGTCGCCGACCTGATCTCGTGGTCGGGCGTCACGTCGCCGGTGAACATCGGCACGGCGCGGCTGGAAGGCATGACCGTCGCGCATGCCGGCCGCATCGGCGATTTCGACGACAGCGTCAGTATCGATTATCTCGATGCGAAGGATCTCGCCACCGGCAAGCGCCTCGGGCGCCGCGCCCGCAACACGGCCAACGCCGGCATCGGCCGGACGCTCGGTCCGTTGCAATGGCGCAGCGAATTCCAGGCCGTCGGCCGGCGCTTCGACGACGACGCCGACACCAAGCCGCTGGGCGGCTTCACGCTGTTCAACCTGCAAGCGAGCTATGCGATGGCGCGCGACTGGTCGCTGTTCGCGCGCGTGAACAACGTGTTCGGCAGGAAGTATGAATGGGTGGCCGACTACGCGACGCCGGGCACCAATCTCTTCGTCGGCTTGCGCTACGCCTCACGGTAGACTTGCCGCATGCCCACCCGCCGCCGCGCTCTCGCCGTCATCCTCGCGCTCGCCGTCCTGGCCGCCGCGAGCATGCTGCTGAGCCTGGCGGTGGGCAGCCTGTCGCTGGGCCTGCACGACGTACTGGCCGCGCTTTCCGGCGACGGCGAAGGCATGGCGGCAGAAGTGGTGCGCAGCCTGCGCCTGCCGCGCACGCTGGGCGCCTTCGCTTGCGGTGGATTGCTGGCGCTGGCCGGCGCACTGATGCAGGTGCTGCTGCGCAATCCGCTCGCCGATCCTTACGTGCTGGGCATTTCGGGCGGCGCGGCGGTCGGCGCGCTGGCGGCGATGCTGGGCGGGCTCGCGCTCGCCTTCGTGAACCTCGGCGCCTTCGCCGGCAGTTTCCTCGCGACGCTGCTGGTGTTCGGCCTGGCGCACGGCGACAGCAGCTGGACGCACACGCGGCTGCTGCTCACCGGCGTCATCGTCGCCGCCGGCTGCGGGGCGGCGGTCGCGCTGATCTTGTCGATCGCGCCCGAGCACAAGCTGCACGGCATGCTCTACTGGCTGATGGGCGACGCCGGCCAGATCGTCGATCCGCGGCCGGCCCTGCTGATCCTCGTGTTCGGATTGCTCGCCACGCTGCCGATGGCGCGCGAGCTCAACCTGCTGGCGCGCGGCGAAACCATGGCGGCATCGCTCGGCATCATGGTGCCGCGGCTCAAGCGCGTCGTCTATGTGCTCTCGTCGCTGCTCACCGCGGCGGCCGTTACCACCGCCGGCAGCATCGGCTTCATCGGCCTCGTCGTGCCGCACCTGGTGCGGCTCGCCGTCGGCAACGACCAGCGCCTGCTGCTGCCGGCCGCGGCGCTCGCCGGCGGCAGCCTGCTGGTGCTCGCCGACACGCTCGCGCGCACCGTCGTCGCGCCGACGCAGTTGCCGGTCGGCGTGCTGACCGCGCTGCTCGGCGTACCCGTATTCCTGTTCCTGCTCGGCCGCGAGCCGAAGGCGAGATCGTGAGCGCGCCGCTGCTCGAGGCGCGCACGCTCGACGTCGCCATCGGCGGCCGCACGCTCTGCCGCGGCCTCGACTGGCAGGTGATGCCGGGCGAGTCCTGGGCGATCCTCGGCCGCAACGGCGCCGGCAAGTCGACGCTGCTCGCCACGCTGGCCGGGCTGCGCCGGCCGGGCTCCGGCGCCGTCCTGATCGACGGCCGCAGCGTCGCCGCCGCACATCCGCGCGAACTCGCCCGCGTGCGCGGCTACCTGCCGCAGCAGAGCCACGATCCCTTCGCCTCGACGGTGCTCGAAACCGTGCTGGTCGGCCGCCATCCGCACCTGGGCCGTTGGGACTGGGAATCGGCGGTCGATCGCCGCATCGCCGAAGCCGCGCTCGGCGAAGTCGGCCTGGCGGGCTTCGCGCAGCGCGACGTGCAGACGCTCTCCGGCGGCGAACGCCAGCGTCTCGGCATCGCCGCGCTGCTGACGCAGGAGCCGCGGCTGTTCCTGCTCGACGAGCCGCTCGCCCACCTCGACCTCAACCACCAGGTGGCGCAGATGGAGGTGCTGGCGAGACGCGCCGCGCACGGCGCGGGCGTCGTCGCCGTGCTGCACGATCCGGGCTTCGCCGCGCGCTGGTGCGGCTTTGCCCTGCTGCTGTTCGGCGACGGCGAATGGATCGCCGGCCCGGTCGCCGACACCGTCACCGCGGAAAACCTTTCGCGCCTCTACAACCATCCGCTGCGCCGGCTTGCCGGCGCGCCCTATCCCGTCTTCATTCCCGAATGATCGTGCCTTTCCGCTTCTGCCGAAATCTTCTCGCCGCCGCCGCGCTCGTCCTCGCCGCGCTGCCCGCGCTCGCCTGTCCGCGCATCGCCAGCCAATCGCCCTACATCACCCATGCGCTCGAATGGATGGGCCTCGGCGATTGCATCGTCGGCGTCAGCCGCTACGATAGCCGCGACCTGCCGCGCACCGGCGGCGTCATCGATCCCGACGGCGACATGATCGCGCTGCTCGACGCCGCACTCGTCATCACCTCGAACTGGACCACGCCAGAGACGCTGCAGGCGGCGACGCCGCGCGGCGCACGCGCCCTGCGCGTCGGCGGCTTCGATTCGATGGCCGACGCCGAGGCGATGCTGCGCGACATCGGCCATGCCGCGGGCGTCGCCGACATCGATGCGCGCGTCGATCGTTTCGTCGCCGACTGGCGCGCCGCCGTGGCGCGCATCGACGGCGCGCACCGCCGCGTGCTGCTGGTCTCGGCCTGCACCGGCACGCCCTACTCGTTCGGCCGCGGCACCACGCTGTTCGATCTCTTCAGCCGCGCCGGCTTCGACGTCGCCGAGACGCACAAGAAGATTCACCAGTTCCCCGGAGAGCCGCCGGCCGGCGATCTCGCGCATTGGGTCGACGCGATCAGGCCCGAGATCGTCTTCGCCTTCAGCAACCGCTGGGACAGCACCTGCAATGCCGCGTTGGCGCGCTCGGGCGTGCGCGTCGTGCCTCTCGACGGCGAGTTGTTCTACCACCCCGGCCCGCGCCTGCTCGACGGGCTGGCGCAAGTTCGCGAGGTGCTCGCC
>DAIDAU010000054.1 GCA_027310465.1 Rhodocyclaceae bacterium | reverse complement strand
TGTCCCCCGGGGGACACGGAGCGGCGACGACCCCCCGTCGCCCTTGGCGGTTAAGCGCTCAACTCAATGCTCACGGAATCAGCACCGCCGCCCCTTGCAACCGCCCCTCACGCAAGTCCGCCAGCGCCTCATTCGCCCGTCTCAGCGGATAGCGCTTCACCGACGTCTTGATCGTCATCGTCCCGGCAAGAGAAAGAAATTCCTCCCCATCTCGCCGCGTGAGATTCGCCACCGACTGCACGCTGCGTTCGCCCCACAGGATCGCGTAGGGAAACGTCGGGATATCGCTCATATGGATGCCGGCGCAGATCACTTTGCCGCCCTTGCGCACGGAGCGCAGCGCGGCGGGAACGAGTGCCCCGACGGGCGCGAAGATCAATGCGGCGTCGAGAAGCTCAGGCGGCGCTTCGGTGGAATTCCCTGTCCACGTCGCGCCGAGCGAACGCGCAAAAGCCTTGCTCTCGTCGTCGCCGCTGCGCGTGAAGGCAAACACCGCGCGGCCTTGCGCGATCGCCACCTGGCAGATGATGTGCGCCGCCGCGCCGAAGCCGTAGATGCCGAGACGCTTCGCATCGCCCGCCATGGCGAGTGCGCGGTAGCCGATCAAGCCGGCGCACAGCAGCGGCGATAATTCGGCGGCATCGTATCGTTCGGGCAGCGGAAAGCAGTAGCGTGCGTCGGCCACGGTGTGCGTCGCGTAGCCGCCGTCGATCTGATAGCCGGTGAAGCGCGCGTTGTCGCAGAGGTTCTCGCGGCCGGCGCGGCAGTGCTCGCACGCGCCGCAGGTCCAGCCGAGCCACGGCACGCCGACGCGCTGGCCGATGCGCAGCGTGTCGACGCCTTCGCCGAGCGCGTCGACGCGGCCGACGATTTCATGGCCGGGCACGATCGGATAGCGGATGTCGGGCAGCTCCGCGTCGACGAGATGCAGGTCCGTGCGGCACACGCCGCAGGCCTCGACGGCGATGCGGATTTGTCCCTGCGCAGGTTCGTGCAATGCGAGATCGACGGCCTGCAACGGTCCGCCGGGAGCCGCTAGCTGCATGGCATACGGCGCGGAATTCATCTGTTCATCTTAAGTCAGTCAGCGCAAAAAAGTCGACGCGGAAGCGGTGGACTTTTTCACAAAAGCTTCGGCTAGAATCGGCAGCGACATCACGAAGGGGACGCGCCAATGCTTCAAGTCGGTCATCCTGCGCCGGAGTTCACGCTGCCAGATGCGGACATGGAATTGTTCGACTTCTCGACGCTGCGCGGCAAGAACCACGTCGTGCTGTTCTTCTATCCGAAGGACGGCACTCCCTACTGCACGCAGGAGGCGATCGAGTTCTCCGATCACGAGCAGGAGTTCCAGCGCCTCGGCGCGGTGATCCTCGGCGTCTCGCGCGACGACTGCCTGGCGCACGCCGACTTCGCCGACAAGCACGGCATCTCGGTGCGGCTGCTTTCCGACATCGACGGCAAGGTCGGGCACCAGTACGGTGTCTATCACTACAAGGAGCACAACGGCCAGAAGAAGCTGACCGCGATGCGCTCCACCTTCATCATCGACAAGCAGGGTATCATCCGCCATGCGCTCTACGACGTGAATCCGAAAGGCCACGCCGCGGAGATTTTCCAGCTCGTCAAGGATCTCAATCACTCATGCAAGTCGGCAAAGACTCCGTCGTAACGCTCAGCTATCGCGTCACCGATCTTCAGGGCAACCTCGTCGACGAGGGCTCCGAGCCGCTCGTCTATCTTCACGGCGGCTACGGCGGCATCTTCGCGAAGATCGAAGAGGCGCTGCAGGGCAAGTCGGCCGGCGAGCATTTCGACGTCAAGCTCGAACCCGACGACGCCTTCGGCGACTACGACGCAGAACTCGTGATGGTCGAGCCGCGCAGCCTGTTCCCCGAGAACATCGAAGTCGGCATGCAGTTCGAGCGTGCCACCGAGGAAGGCGACGACGACGAACTGTTCACCATCACCGACATCGCCGAGGACAAGGTCGTCGTCGACGGCAATCATCCGCTCGCCGGCATGGCGCTGATGTTCTCCTGCACCATCGCCGACGTGCGCGAGGCGAGCGCCGAAGAGATCTCCCACGGGCACGTGCATGCGCCCGGCGAGCATCATCACCACTGAGAACCCGTTGATTTAAGCGTGTCGCTTGTCTCCGGCGTCTGGGCCGGGGGCGGGCGCTGTTGCATTCGCGCGTTTGGTGCTTCGGTGCATTTGGTGCGGCGCTCGGGCCGACGGGGTGCTCTGCTGTGCTCCATGTCCCCCGGCGGACAAGAAGCGGCGACGACCGCCCGTCGCCCTTGACGGTTAAGCGTTCCGACCGATCGACCGGTCGATCAATCGGAAGCCAATTTCTTCAACGCGTAAAGTCTATCCAGCGCTTCCCGCGGACTCAGCGCATCGGGATCGAGATCGCGCAGCGCGTCGACGACCGGATGGGGCGGCGTCTCCACCACCGGCGGCAGGGCGGCGAACAGATCGGGCTGCGGTCCGGCGGCAACCTCTTGGTTCTCCAACCGCGCTAGATGGCGCTTGGCGTCGCGCACCACGCTGCCCGGAATGCCCGCCAGCGCGGCGACCTGGATGCCGTAGCTCTGCGACGCCGGGCCTTCCTCCACTGCGTGCATGAACACGATCTTGTGCGCGTGCTCGACGGCGTCGAGGTGTACGTTGGCGCACTCGGGATAGTCCTGCGACAGGCGCGTCAGCTCGAAGTAGTGGGTGGCGAACAGCGTGTAGGCGCGGTTCTTCTCGACCAGGTGGCGCGCGATGGCGAAGGCCAGCGCGAGGCCGTCGAAGGTCGAGGTGCCGCGGCCGATCTCGTCCATCAGCACCAGCGACCTGTCTGTGGCGCCGTGCAGGATCGCCGCCGCTTCGGTCATCTCGACCATGAAGGTCGAGCGTCCCGAGGCGAGGTCGTCGGCGGCGCCGATGCGCGTGTAGATGGCGTCGAGCGGACCGAGGCGGCAGCGCGCCGCGGGGACGAAGGCGCCGCAGTGCGCGAGCAGGGCGATCAGAGCCGTCTGCCGCATGTAGGTCGACTTGCCGCCCATGTTGGGACCGGTGACGAGCAGCAGCTTTCTCGTTGCGGACAGCCGCACGTCGTTGGCGATGAAGTCGTCGACCTGGCGCTCGACCACGGCATGGCGCCCGGCCTCGATCTCGATGACGCCGTCGCCGCAGAATTCGGGACGCACGTAGTCGTGGCACAGCGCGGCGTCGGCGAAGGCGCCGAGGCCGTCGGCCAGCGCGAGCGCGCGGGCGATGCGCTGCAGGCCGGGAATGAAGGGCGCCAATCGGTCCAGCACTTCTTCGTAGAGGCGCTTCTCCAGCGCCAGCGCGCGCTCGTTGGCCGACAGCGCCTTGTCCTCGAAGGCCTTGAGTTCCGGCGTGATGTAGCGCTCGGCGTTCTTCAGCGTCTGGCGGCGGCGGTAGTCGTCGGGAATCTTGTCGACGTTGGCGTGCGTGACCTCGATGTAGAAGCCGTGCACCTTGTTGTATTCGACCTTGAGGCTCGCGATGCCGGTGCGCTCGCGCTCGCGCGCCTCGAGCTCGAGGAGGTAGGCGCCGCAGTTCGACTGCAGCGCGCGCAGCTCGTCGAGCTCGGCGTCGTAGCCGGCGTTGATGACGCCGCCTTCGCGCAGCATCGACGACGGCTCGGCGGCGATGGCGCGCGCCAGCAGCGCGTGGCACTCGGGCGGCGCGGCGAGATCCGCGGCGATGCGCCCGAGCAGTTCGGCCGGCGCGCCGGCCAATGCAGCGGCCAGCTGTGGCAATCCGGCGAGCGTGTCGCGCAGCGAGGAAAGATCGCGCGGCCGCGCGTTTCTCAGCGCGATGCGGGCGGTGATGCGCTCGACGTCGGCGACCGGCTTCAAGGCCGCGCGCAGGGAGGGCAGGCGCTGCGCCTCGATCAGCTCCGCGACGGCGGCGTGGCGCGCGGCAGCGGCGCTGCGATCGGCGAGCGGATGATGCAGGCAGTGGCGTAGCCAGCGCGAGCCCATGCCCGTGAGGCAGCTGTCGAGCAGCGACAGCAGCGTCGGCGCCGGCTGGCCGCGCAGGGTCTCGGTGATCTCCAGGTTGCGCCGCGTCGCGGCGTCGAGGCGCAGGTAGTCGCTGGCGTCCTCGGCGATGACGGCGGTCACGTGCGCCAGCATCTGCATCTGCGTTGCGCGCGCGTAGCCGAACAGGGCGCCGGCCGCGGCAAGGCCGAGCGGTGCGCCGTCGATGCCGAAGCCGGCGAGATCGCGCGTGCCGAAGTGGCCGCACAGGTCGCGCTCCGCCGCCGCGGCGTCGAAATGCCAATCGGGCAGATGCTTGACGATCGCGTCGGTCGGCATCTCGCGCCGCACTGCGTCGGGCAGCAGCAGTTCCGCCGGACGCAGCCGCTCGAGCTGCGCAGTGAGCGTCGCAAACGGCGCTTCAGTCAGCCGGAATTCGCCGCTGGCGAGATTGAGCCAGGCCAGGCCGATGCGTTCGCGCTCGATCGTCAGCGCGGCCAGCAGGCTGTCGGATTTCTCGTCGAGCAGGCTGGCATCGGTCAGCGTGCCGGGCGTGACGATGCGCGTCACGGCGCGCTCGACCGGGCCCTTGGACGTCGCCGGGTCGCCGATCTGCTCGCAGATCGCCACCGATTCGCCGAGCTTCACCAGCTTGGCCAGGTATTGCTCGACGGCGTGATGCGGCACGCCGGCCATCGGAATCGGCTTGCCAGCGGACTGGCCGCGCGCCGTCAGCGTGATGTCGAGCAGCCGCGCGGCCTTCTCGGCGTCGTCGAAGAACAGCTCGTAGAAGTCGCCCATGCGATAGAACAGCAGCTTGTCCAACTGCGCCGCCTTGAGGCGCAGGTACTGCTGCATGACCGGAGTATGGCCTTCCAGTCCGTTCGTCTTGTCGTTCATCGGGGGGCTTATATCGCTGCTCGCAACGGGGGCATGCATTGTACCCGGCGGGCCGATCGGACTAAGGCGCATCACGCGTCTGCAACCGCCGCCGCGTTCGCAGTGTCGAACCGGCATCCCGTTTACGTGGAGATTCCGAAATGAAAGCCAAGCAACGCATTTCCGCAATACTGGCCGCCTTTGCGTTTGCCGCGCTGGCCGGCTGCGCCGGCTCGCGTACGCAGGAGAGCACCGGGCAGTACTTCGACGACGCGGCGATCACCACCAAGGTCAAGACGGCGATCTTCAACGACCCGAACCTGAAGGCCAACGAGATCGGCGTCGAAACCTACAAGGGCGCCGTGCAGTTGAGCGGCTTCGTCAGCTCGCAGTCCGAGATCAACCGCGCAACCGAAGTGGCGCGCAGCGTAGCGGGCGTGAAGAGCGTGAACAACGACATTCACGTGAAGTAAGAACGGAGTTCGAGATGAAGACATCAGCCATGAAAGCAGTGCTGAGCGCGATTCTCGCCACGGTGGTGCTGGGCCTGGCAGGCTGTAGCGGCATGACGCCGCAAGGCCGCGATACCGCCATTGGCGCCGGCGTCGGCGCGATCGGCGGCAACGCCCTGACGGGCGGCAGCACGGCCGGCACGCTGGGCGGTGCGGCGATCGGCGGCTACATCGGCCACGAGTACGGCAAGAATCGCTAGCCCGGGCGCCTGGCGCGCATCGATCGCGGCCCCGCGCGGCGCCTGAAGCCGCTGCGGGCCGCGAGCGAGAGGTGTGCCGGTTCGGCTCCTCGGCGAAGGCGGGACCATCGTACTGTCGTGAACCACCGACAGTAGAGAGGCCTTCGCCCGTTTCCTAGTGTTACGGCCGCGATGCACGTGGCCGCGGTCCACGCCCACTAGCCGCGCGGCATTCGCGCCCGCCGGTGGCGCGACCATCGGCTCCGATGGCATACTGCCGGCTCTCCTGCCCAAGAAAACGGGCATCCAGGTCGAAATCCAATCAACCACCGAATAGTGAGCTTCTATCCGCGCTCCTTCCTGCGGCTCGTCGTGCTCGGCAACGTCATGGTGGCGCTGCCGCTGCTGATCGCCGTCGGCTACGCCTCGCTGGCGGCCGACGACCTGGCCGGCCGCGGCCAGGAGGCCGTGCAGCAGGCATCGCGCGCCGCCATGCTCGGGCAAGCGCTGCCGGAGGACATCGTGCGCATGGAGCGCATCCTGCGGCAGTACGAAGTGCTGCACGATGCGAGCCTGCTCGGCGAGTACGAGGCCGCGCATGGCGAATGGCTGCGCGAGGTCGACGAATGGGCCGCCATACCGCTGCTCGCCGCGCTTGCCCCGCGCATCGGCGAACTGCGCGCGGCGGAAGTCGCTGCGCACCAGGCGCTCGGCCCGCGCGCCGAGGGCCTGGCGCAGGCGAAGGCGTCGCTCGGCGAGATCAGGCGAGCAGCCGTGCTGCTGCACGGCGATGCCAGCCGGCTGGTGGATGCCGAGCGGGAGACGTTCCGCCTGCAGGCGCAGCAGCTGCGCCAGCGCCTCGGCCTGGCGATACTGGCGGCATTGGCCGTCACCGGCGCCTTCCTGCTCTACGGCCGCGGGCTCGTCAAGCGCCTGTGGAGCCGCTTCGAGCGCGCGGTGCTGGCGCTGGGCGAAGGCCGCCTCGAGCGGTCCATCCGGCTCAAGGGGCCCGAGGACATGCAGCGCGTCGGCCGCCGCCTCGAATGGCTGCGCCGCCGCATGGTGGCGCTGGAGGACGAGCGCACGCGCGTGCTGCGCCACGTCTCGCACGAGCTCAAGACCCCGCTCGCGGCGTTGCGCGAAGGCGCCAGCCTGCTCAGCGAAGGCGTCGCGGGGCCGCTGACGCCGCAGCAGACGAAGATCGCCGGCATCATGCAGCTCAACGCGATTCGGCTGCAGGAACTGATCGACGGCCTGCTGCGCATGCAGCAGGCGAGCTTCACGCGCGACAAGATGGAAATCGCCGCGGTGCGCCTGGACGAGATCGTCGAGCAGACGCTCGCCACCTACCAGCTGGCGGCGCGCGACCGCCTGGTGCGCATCTCGGATTCGCTGGTGCCGGTGACCGTCGAGGGCGGCAGCGAAGCGCTGGCGACGCTGGCCAACAACCTGATCTCCAACGCCATCAAGTTCTCGCCGGACGGCGGCACGGTGAACGTGATATTGCGGCGCACCGATTCGGACGCCGTGCTCGACGTCACGGACGAAGGTCCCGGCATCGCGGTCGACGAGAGGTCGCACGTGTTCGAGCCGTTCTTCCGCGGCAGCGCCGGCAAGCACGTCGCCGGCGTCGGGCTCGGCCTGGCGATCGCGCACGAGTTCGCGCTCGCGCATCGCGGCCGGCTCGAGATCGTCGAGCGCGAGCACGGCGCCCATTTCCGCGCGCGCCTGCCGCTCGCAGGGCAGCCCGCATGAAGGCGCTGCGCCTCGCGCTGGCGCTGCTCGCCGTGCTGGCGGCCGGCTGCGGCAGCCAGCTCTTCCGTCCCGACGAAGCGCGCGAGGTGGCCGCGCTGCTCGATCGCTATCGGCTTGCGGCCGCGGCGACGGCCGACGAGCAGCGGCGCGACCTCGCGGCGGCGCAGGCCGCCTATGACAAGCAGTCCGGCGATGCCGCGCGTCTCGCGCTGGCCCTCGCGCTGCTGCTGCCGCAGGTCGCGCACGACGACGCGCGGGTGGAAGCGCTGCTCGGCGCGGTGCCGGCGGGCACCGGCGGGCAGGCGTCGGCGCGCTACGATCTGGCGCAGACGCTGCTGGCCTTGGTCGCGGAACGGCAGCGCCTGCAGCGCGACGATCTGCGCAAGCAGGAACAACTGTCCCATCAGCTGCGCGAAGAGCGGCGGCGCACCGAGGAACTGCAGCAGAAGATCGAGTCCCTGCGCGCCATCGATCGCGACCTGAGGTCACGGAGGAGCGCCCCATGAAGACGCAAGCGCGCAAGGCGCGCGTGCTGGTCGTCGACGACGACCCGAGCCTGCTCGAACTGATCGAGATGCGCCTGGCGGCGGACGGCTACGCGGTCACCTGCGCGGCATCGGGCGCCGAGGCGCTCGAGCGCTTCCGCACCGAGCGGCCGCGCGTCGTGATCTCCGATCTGCGCATGGAAGGCATGGACGGGCACGCGCTGTTCTCGCAACTGCACGCGGAGGCGCCGACCCTGCCGGTGATCATGCTGACGGCGCACGGCACCATTCCGGATGCCGTGGTGGCGACGCAGCGCGGCGTGTTCGGCTTCCTCACCAAGCCCTTCGACGGGCGCGAGCTGCTGGCGAAGGTGGCCGACGCGATGCGCTTGTCGCCGCCGCTCGAAGCGACGGAGGGCGAGGAGGGCCGCTGGCTCGACGGCATCGTCGCGGCCAGCACGGCGATGAACGAAGTGTTGCGCCAAGCGCGCCGCGCCGCCGACAGCGACGATCCGGTGCTGCTGAGCGGGCCGCGCGGCTCCGGCAAGGAGACGCTGGCGCGCGCGCTGCACGCGGCAGGCCCGCGCGCGGCGATGCCGTTCGCCGCGATCCGCTGCGGCCACGAGCATGCTTCAGCGCTGGCCGGCGCGCTGGCGGCGAAGAGCGGCTTCGTGTTTCTCGACGACGTCGAGGAACTGTCGCTCGCCGAGCAGGCGCAGCTGCTGCCGCTGGTGATGGAGCGCGGTCCGTTTTCGCCCCGCGCCGAGTCCGGCAGCGTGGGCATCGTGGCGGCCACCGCGAAGTCGCTCGACCAGGCGATCCGCGACAAGCGCTTCCGCGCCGACCTGTTCTATGCGCTGGGACGCGTGGCGCTGTCGCTGCCGTCGCTGGCGGAGCGGCGGGCGGACATTCCGCTGCTGGTCGCCCATTTCGTCGCGCAGACCCACGGCCTGCAGCGGGGCTTCTCGCCGGAGGCGATGGCGGCGCTGCAGGAGGCCGCCTGGCCGGGCAACGTGCGCCAACTGCGCAACGTCGTCGAAGGCGCGCTGGCGAAGTCGGTGACGGCGCAGGTGCCGGCGACGCTCGTGCGCGAACTGCTGCGCGAGGAGCGCGAGCGCGAGATCGCGGCATTCAACGAAGCGCGGCGCGCCTTCGAATACGATTACCTCGTACATCTGCTCGAGACCACGGGAGGCAACGTCTCGCGCGCGGCGCGCGTCGCGCAGCGCAATCGCACGGAGTTCTACCAGCTATTGGCGCGGCATTCGATCGACCCGGGTGCGTTCAAGTAGGGACAGAATCGCCGCGGCGAAACCCTGATGGCTTGCGACCCGCCGAGGGCGACGGGTGGTCGTCGCCGCTTCGTGTCCCCCGGCGCAGAAAATCAAAAGGCCTGCGCCTCCTCCTTTACCTACGCGTCGACGACCACCCGCCACCCTCGGCTAGACACCGTGGTGTTTTGACTGCAGGAATCCGAAGCGGTGATTCGCCGGGCTGATGGGGTGCCCTGCTGCGCGTAGGTAAAGGAGGAGGCGGACGCCTTATCGCTCTTGTCCGCCGGGGGGCGTAGGCAGGGTTTCGCGGAGCACAGCTCCGTGCTGCCGGAGCCGGGTCGCTGTGCAAAGCGAGCCGTGGGCCGCGAAGCGGCGGAGCGCAGCAGGGCACCCCGTCGGCCCGAGCGCGCACGGCGTCTATCCCCTTAATCTCGCAACTTCGCCGTCTTGTGCTGATCGATCAACTGCAGCAACTGCGCGAAGATCTTCGGATTTCCGGCGACGAGGTTGCCCGTGGCGAGGTAGTTGTGTTCGCCTGAAAGATCGCCGACGAGGCCGCCGGCCTCGGTGATCAGCAGGGTGCCGGCCGCCATGTCCCACGGCGACAGGCCGAATTCCCAGAAGCCGTCGAGGCGCCCCGAGGCCACGTAGGCGAGGTCGAGCGCCGCGGCGCCCGGGCGGCGCATGCCGGCGGACTTCTGCGTCAGATCCTTGAAGATGGCGATGTAGGCGTCGACGTGGTCGAACACGCGATAGGGAAAACCGGTGCCGATCAGCGCCTCGGCGAGCTTGGCGCGATTGCTGACGCGGATGCGCTTGTCGTTGAGGAAGGCGCCGCCGCCCTTGCTCGCGGTGAACAGCTCGTTGCGCGTCGGATCGTAGACGACCGCGTGCGACATGACGCCGCGGTGGGCGAGCCCGATCGACACGGCATACTGCGGAAAGCCATGGATGAAATTGGTGGTTCCGTCGAGCGGATCGATGATCCACTGGTAGTCGGATTCGCCCTTGGTTCCGGCGGTCGCGCCGGATTCCTCTGCTAAAATTTCGTGCTGCGGATAGGCCTCCCGCAGGATCTCGATGATCGCGGCCTCGGCGGCGCGGTCGACCTCGGTGACGTAATCGCTCTGCTGCTTGACGCCGACCTTCAGGTGGGCGACGTCCATACTGGCGCGATTGATGATTCCGCCGGCGCGGCGGGCCGCCTTGACGGCGATGTTGAGCATGGGATGCATGAGCGGGACTGCGAGAGGCGCTTGGCGCGAAGGCCCGAATTCTAATATGAAGGACAGTTCCCCGGCATGAAGACCTCGCCACTCGATCGCATCCGCATCGTTCTCTCGCACACCAGCCATCCCGGCAACATCGGCGCGACTGCGCGCGCCATGAAGACGATGGGCCTGTCGCGCCTGGTGCTGGTGAATCCCCTGCATTTCCCCGATCCGCAGGCGGAGGCGATGGCAGCCGGCGCGACGGACGTGCTCGAGCACGCCCTGGTCTGCTCGTCGCTCGAAGAGGCGCTGGTTGGCACGACCTTCGCGACCGCGATGACGGCGCGCCGGCGCGGCCTCGCCGTCGAGCCGCTGTGGGCGCGTGAAGCGGCCGCCGAACTGGCGGTGCTCGCAGGCACCAGCGAAGTCGCGGTGGTGTTCGGCAACGAGACGGCGGGCTTGTCGAACGAGGAGGTGTCGCTCTGCATGCGCTGGGCGAAGATACCGTCCGATCCGGAA
>DAIDAU010000048.1 GCA_027310465.1 Rhodocyclaceae bacterium | reverse complement strand
CGACGCCGACGCTGAGGAGACGACGCTGCTGCGGCGCCTCGGCGTCAAGATCTACGATCGGCAGGAGATCGAACGGCTCGGGCTGCGCAACGTCGTCGACGAGGCGGTGCGCCGGCTGTCGGCCGCGACGGCGGGATTCGGCGTCAGCGTCGATCTCGACGTGGTCGATCCGCAGGACGCGCCCGCCGTCAGCACGCCCTCTTCCTATGGCGTCAGGGGCGCGGAACTGTGCGAGGCGCTGCGCGGCATCTGCGAGCAGCCGAAGCTCGCCGCGCTGGAGATCACCGAGTTCAACCCGGCCCACGACGTCGGCGGACGCACGGCGCGGCTGGCGCTTGCGCTGGTCGAAGCCGCCACGGCGCGCGGCTCGCGCGTGCTGCGCGAGTGGGAACACGACTACGGCGCCCACAACTACCTGCCGCTGTCGCCGGTGCTGGCGCGCGGCAGCGGCTGCTACGTTTGGGACGTCGACGGCAACCGCTATCTCGACATGATGTCGGCCTACTCCGCGGTGAGCTTCGGGCACGCCAACCCGCGCCTGGTCGGCGCGCTGGCGCAGCAGGCCGAGCGGCTCGCGGTGACCTCGCGCGCCTATCACAACGACCGGCTGCCGCTGCTGATGCGGCGCCTGCACGAGCTGTTCGGCTTCGACGCCGCGCTGCCGGTCAATACCGGGCTCGAAGCGGTCGAGACCGCGATCAAGGCGGCGCGCAAGTGGGCCTATCAGGTGAAGGGCGTGACTGCCGACGGCGCCGAGATCATCGCCTGCGAAGGCAATTTCCACGGCCGCTCGACCACCATCGTCGGGTTCTCGTCGACGCCGCAGTACCGCGAAGGCTTCGGGCCGTTCGCGCCGGGCTTCCGCCTCGTGCCTTTCGGCGACGTCGCGGCGCTCGAAGCCGCGATCACGCCGCGCACCGCCGCCTTCCTGGTCGAGCCGATCCAGGGCGAGGGCGGCATCGTCGTGCCGCCCGACGGCTACCTCGCCGCCTGCGCCAAGGTCTGCCGCCACCATAATGTATTGCTGATCTGCGACGAGGTGCAGACCGGCCTCGGGCGTACCGGCAAGCTGCTGGCCTGCGAGCACGACGGCGTGCGTCCCGACGGCGTGATCCTCGGCAAGGCGCTCGGCGGCGGACTGCTGCCGGTCTCCGCCTTCCTCGCCGACCGCCGCGTGATGGACGTCTTCAGCCCCGGCGACCACGGCAGCACCTTCGGCGGCAATCCGCTCGCCGCCACCGTGGCGCTCGAAGCGCTCAACCTGCTGGTCGACGGCAACTTCGCCGCCCGCTCGGCCGAGCTCGGCGCCTACCTGCAGGCGCGGCTGCGTCAGATCGGCAGCCCGCTGATCCGCGACGTGCGCGGCCGCGGCCTGTTCGTCGGCCTCGAGCTCGACGGCCGCTACACCGATGCGCGCCACGTCTGCCGCAAGCTGCTGGCGCGCGGCGTGATGAGCATGGACACGCGGCGCACCGTGCTGCGGCTGGCGCCGCCGCTGACCGTCGAGCGCGAACAGCTCGACGACGCGGTGATGGCCATCGCCGGCGCGCTCGACGAGGTCGAGCAGGAACTGCCGCGGGCGGCCTGACGGCGATGGACGCGCGCCATGGACATGCCTTCCCGCCTCTCGCACCTGTCGCCGGTCCTGCGCGCCATGCAGTTCGCCGCGCACAAGCATCGCATGCAGCGGCGGCGGGACGCCGACGCCACGCCCTACATCAACCACCCGATCGCCCTGGCCGTGCTGCTCGTCAATGAGGCGATGATCGACGACCCGGTGGTGCTCAGCGCCGCCCTGCTCCACGACACGATCGAGGACACAGCAACCACTTTCGACGAGTTGGCGGCCGCCTTCGGCGAGGAGGTCGCGGGCATCGTGCTCGAGGTCACCGACGACAAGTCGCTGCCCAAGGCGGCGCGCAAGCAGTTGCAGATCGAGCATGCCGCGGGAATCTCGCGGCGCGCCAAGCTCGTCAAGCTCGCCGACAAGATCTGCAACCTGCGCGACATCGCCAGCGCGCCGCCGGTCGGCTGGAGCGCGCAGCGCAAGGACGAATATGTCGCCTGGGCCGCACAGGTTGTGGCGGGATTGCGCGGCGTGCATGCTGGCCTCGAGGAGATCTTCGACGGGATCGTCCGCAATTGGGCGGAAGACAGGTCGCGCCGGAAATGATTCCTAGGCCGTTTGGACAAGTTCCGCGGTCTTCGAAAATTATCGCAATCTTTTTGCCCCGACATACTCCAACAGGGAGGCTAGGGGATTTAGAGCCATTGCCAGGACAAGGAGGAAATGATCATGACCCTGCTCGCGCGGTATCAGAGTCGCTACGAGGCTGCTCAAGAAGAGGAGATGTCGGTCCAGGAATATCTCGAGCTCTGCCGCACGGATCGGATGGCGTACGCGACGGTGGCGGAACGCCTGCTCGCAGCGATCGGCGAGCCGAAGGTGGTGGACACGCGGCACGACCCGCGCCTCTCGCGGATCTTCGCCAACAAGGTGATCCGCATGTATCCGGCCTTCCCGGACTTCTACGGCATGGAGGAGGTGATCGAGAACATCGTCGCCTACGTTCGCCATGCCGCGCAGGGACTCGAGGAAAAGAAGCAGATCCTCTACCTGTTGGGTCCCGTCGGCAGCGGCAAGTCGTCGCTGGCCGAGCAGTTGAAGTACCTGATGGAGAAGATCCCGTTCTACGCCATCAAGGATTCGCCGGTGCACGAATCGCCGCTCGGACTGTTCCGCAAGGAGGAGGACGGGCCGCTGCTGGAGGAGGATTACAACGTCCCCCAGCGCTACCTCAACACGATCATGTCGCCGTGGGCGGTGAAGCGCCTGCATGAGTTCAACGGCGACATCGCCAAGTTCCGCGTCGTCAGGCTCAACCCCTCGGTGCTGCGGCAGATCGCCGTCTCGAAGACCGAGCCGGGCGACGAGAACAACCAGGACATCTCCTCGCTGGTCGGCAAGATCGACATCCGCAAGCTCGAGGACTATTCGCAGAACGATCCCGACGCCTACAGCTATTCGGGCGGCCTGTGCCTGGCCAACCGCGGCCTTCTCGAGTTCGTCGAGATGTTCAAGGCACCGATCAAGGTGCTGCACCCGCTGCTGACCGCCACCCAGGAAGGCAACTACAAGGGCACCGAAGGCTTCGGCGCGATTCCCTTCGACGGCATGATCCTGGCGCACTCGAACGAAGCCGAGTGGCAGGCGTTCAAGAACAACCGCAACAACGAGGCCTTCCTCGACCGCATCTTCATCGTCAAGGTGCCGTACTGCCTGCGCGTCTCCGAGGAGATCAAGATCTACGAGAAGCTGATCACCAACTCCTCGCTGGCCAACGCGCCATGCGCCCCGGACACGCTGCGCATGATGGCGCAGTTCGCCGTGCTGTCGCGCCTCAAGGAGCCGGAGAACTCGTCGGTGTACTCGAAGATGCGCATCTACGACGGCGAGAACCTCAAGGACACCGATCCCAAGGCCAAGTCCTACCAGGAGTACCGCGACTACGCCGGCGTGGACGAAGGCATGACCGGGCTGTCCACGCGCTTCGCCTTCAAGATACTGTCGAAGGTGTTCAACTTCGACCACCGCGAGGTCGCCGCCAACCCGGTGCACCTGATGTACGTGATCGAGCAGCAGATCGAGCAGGAGCAGTTCACGCCCGAAGTGGAGCAGCGCTACCTGTCGTTCATCAAGGAATACCTGGCGCCGCGCTTCACCGAGTTCATCGGCAAGGAGATCCAGACCGCCTATCTCGAGTCCTACTCCGAGTACGGCCAGAACATCTTCGACCGCTACGTCACCTACGCCGACTTCTGGATCCAGGACCAGGAATACCGCGATCCCAACACCGGCGAGATTCTCGACCGCAACGCGCTGAACGACGAGCTGGAGAAGAACGAGAAGCCGGCCGGCATCAGCAACCCGAAGGACTTCCGCAACGAGGTGGTGAACTTCGTGCTGCGCGCGCGGGCCAAGAACGACGGCCGCAACCCGGCATGGACCTCCTACGAGAAACTGCGCGCGGTGATCGAGAAGAAGATGTTCTCCAACACCGAGGAGCTGCTGCCGGTGATCTCCTTCAACGCCAAGTCGAGCGCCGAGGAGCAGCGCAAGCACAAGGACTTCGTCCATCGGATGATGGCCCGCGGCTACACGGAAAAGCAGGTGCGCCTGCTTTCGGAATGGTACTTGCGCGTGCGGAAGTCGTCCTGAACCGAGACAGGGAGGGCATGACATGACAGGCGTGCGCATTGTCGACCGGCGCTTCGACAGCAAGAACAAGAGCGCGGTCAACCGCGCCCGCTTCATCCGCCGCTTCAAGACGCAGATCAGCAAGGCGGTGGCCGAGGCGATCAGCAAGCGCGGCATCGCCGACATGGACAACGGCGAGAAGATCGGGATTCCGGCGAAGGACATCTCCGAGCCGCAGTTCCGCTTCGGCAAGGGCGGCGTGCGGCACGACGTGCTGACCGGCAACGACCAGTACCACGCCGGCGACGAGCTCGAGCGCGCCGGCGAAGGCAGCGGCCGCGGCGGCAGCCAGGCGAGCAACGACAGCGCCACGCACGAGGACGACTTCGCCTTCCATCTCTCGCGCGAGGAGTTCCTCAACATCTTCTTCGAGGACCTCGCCCTGCCCCACCTGGTGAAGACGCAACTGGCGCGCATCGAGGAATTCAAGCGCGTGCGCGCCGGCTACACGCAGAGCGGCGTGCCCACCAACATCAACGTGGTGCGCTCGATGCGCGGCGCGGCGGGACGGCGCATCGCCGTCGGCTCGCCCTGGCGCCGGGCCGTCAAGGAGATGGAGGAGCGCCTCGAGCAACTCGAGAACTGCGGCGACGGCGACTGCGAGGAGGCGCAGCACCTGCGCCGCGAGATCGGCCGCCTGCTCAAGCGCATCGAGAAGGTGCCGTTCATCGACACCTTCGACCTGCGCTTCAACAACCGCATCCGCATCCCGGCGCCGTCGACCCAGGCGGTGATGTTCTGCCTGATGGACGTCTCAGGCTCGATGGACGAGGAGAAGAAGCAGGCCGCCAAGCGCTTCTTCATGCTGCTCTACCTGTTCCTGCGCCGCACCTATCGCCATATCGACGTGGTCTTCATCCGCCACCACACCCAGGCCTTCGAGGTCGACGAGGACGAGTTCTTCCATTCGCGCGAATCCGGCGGTACCGTCGTCTCCAGCGCCCTGGAGCTGATGCAGAAGATCGTGCGCGAGCGCTACTCCTCCTCCGCCTGGAACATCTACGGCGCGCAGGCCTCGGACGGCGAGAACTGGGACAGTGACTCGCCCCGCTGCCGCGAGATCCTCGGCGGCCAGATCATGCCCTACGTCCAGTACTACGCCTACATCGAGATCACCGCCGTCGAGCCGCAGAACCTCTGGCACGAATACGAGGAGGTGGCGGCGGCCTGGCCGGGGCGCTTCGCCATGCAGCGGATCGCGGGACTACCGGACATCTATCCGGTGTTCCATGAGCTGTTTCGGAAGCAGTTGGTGGCGGTGGCATAGGATGGGACCTCTCGTTCACGTTCACTTGGCTTCGGTGCGCGCTCGGGCCGACGGGGTGCCCTGCTGCGACGACCACCCGTCGCCCTTGGCGGTTAAAACCACCGTGCGGTAGACAACTGACCATGCCGAAACGCAAGAACAAGCCGATCTCCACCCAATCCGACTGGACCTTCGAGCTCATCGAGCGCTACGACAAGGAGATCGGCCGCGTCGCCGCGCATTACGGTCTCGACTGCTATCGCCACATCCTCGAGATCATCAACGCCGAGCAGATGATGGACGCCTATGCCTCGGTCGGCATGCCGGTCAACTACCACCACTGGTCGTTCGGCAAGCATTTCCTCGCCACCGAGACCGGCTACCGGCGCGGGCAGATGGGCCTGGCCTACGAGATCGTGATCAACTCCGATCCCTGCATCGCCTACCTCATGGAAGAGAACACCATGATGATGCAGGCGCTGGTGATCGCGCATGCGGCCTACGGCCACAACTCGTTCTTCAAGGGCAACTACCTTTTCCGCACGTGGACCTCGGCCGACTCGATCATCGACTACATGGTGTTCGCGCGCAACTACATCGCCGAGTGCGAGGAGCGCTACGGCGAGGAGGAAGTGGAGCGCCTGCTCGACAGCTGCCACGCGCTGCTGAATATCGGCGTGGACCGCTACAAGCGGCCGCCGAAGCTTTCGCTGAGGAAGGAGAAGGAGCGCCAGCGCGAGCGCGAGGAATACCTGCAGACGCAGGTGAACCAGCTCTGGCGCACGCTGCCGAGCCACGAGAAGGCGGATAAGGACGAGCCGCAGACCACCACGCGCTTTCCGCCGGAGCCCGAGGAGAACCTGCTCTACTTCTTCGAGAAGAACGCGCCGCTGCTCGAGCCGTGGCAGCGCGAGGTGGTGCGCATCGTGCGCAAGGTCGGCCAGTACTTCCTGCCGCAGCGCCAGACCCAGCTGATGAACGAGGGCTGGGCCTCGTTCTGGCACTACACGCTGCTCAATCACCTCTACGAGGAAGGGCTGCTGTCCGACGGCTTCATGATCGAGTTCCTGCAGTCGCACACCAACGTGCTCTACCAGCCGGCCTACAACAGCCCGCACTACGGTGGCATCAACCCGTACGCGCTGGGCTTCGCCATGTGGCGCGACGTCCGCCGCATCTGCGAGGACCCGACGGCCGAGGATCGCGAGTGGTTCCCGGAGATCGCCGGCAGCGACTGGCGCGAGACGCTCGACTTCGCGATGCACAACTTCAAGGACGAGAGCTTCATCGCGCAGTACCTGTCGCCGCGCCTGATGCGCGAATTCCGGCTGTTCGCGGTGGTCGACGACGACCGCCGCAGCAACATCGTGGTCGACGCGATCCACGACGACCAGGGCTATCGCATGCTGCGCCAGCGCCTATCCGACCAGTACAACCTCGGCAACCGCGAGCCGAACATCCAGATCTGGAACGTGGACATCAAGGGCGACCGCTCGCTGACGCTGCGGCACTTCCATCACCAGCGCCGGCCGCTGGGCGAAACGCGCGACCAGATGCTGGCCCATATCGCCTCGCTGTGGGGCTTCCCGGTCCGGCTCGAGGAGCAGGACGAGCAGGGGCACGTCAAGCTGGTCAAGGAAATCGTGGTCGAGCGCCGCCGCGCGCGCTCCTGAAAGGCGGCGACGCCCGCTCCGCGCGGAGCGGGCGGCCGTGCGCGGATCACGGGTTCTTCTTGCTTTCGACGCTGTTGTCGGTCTCGGTGCCCATGCTCTTGGTCGCCGAGCTCTCGGCGCTGCTCTTCGACGACTTCTTGTGCATGCGCTTGTGGTGCTTCTTGCCCTTCTTCGTCATGCCCTTGTTCCCGTCGCTGGAGCTCGACGTCGACTCGTCCTTGCTCATGCCGGACGCATCGCCGGCGGCGGGTTGCGCCAGCGCATAGCCCGCCGACAGCAGCAGCGTGG
>DAIDAU010000189.1 GCA_027310465.1 Rhodocyclaceae bacterium | reverse complement strand
AGCGCGACATTGGCGAAGAGCCCGATCGCCACCATGGCTCCTCAACCCGTGTTCGTTGAGCGTACCTCGAAGCCCTTCATCGCCGCGACATCGGTCGCGCGGCCGACGTCCGAGCGATTGCCGCAGCTGATGCAGCGCGTGACCATCAATGCGCCGGGCCACTACAACATTCAACAAGCGGCGCAGCTGATCACCGAGGCGACCGGCATTCCGGTCAGTCTCTCACCAGATGTGTTTCAACAGCCCCCAGGGATGACACAACAGCAGCAGACCACGACGCTATCTGCCTCGGGCCTGCCGCCACAAAGCCAGCAAGCGCAGTCCATCCTCACAGCGCAGATTCAGCAGCAGTATCCGATCACGCTGGGCTTCCGCGATACCCCCATGGAGCAAGTGCTTGAGTCGGTCTGCGCGGCCGCCAATGGCCTGTCCTACGAGTTCCAGGATGGGCGGATCACGATCTTCCGGTACATGACCCGTACCTACACGCTGGTCGTGCCCGCTGGCCAATTCAAGACGGAAATGACGATCGGCAAGACGTCGACCGTCGCTAACGGCACGATGGGCGGCGGCAACAACGGCACCGCGCAAACCACAGGCAGCACCAATTCTGTTTTCAGCACGACCTATACCACCGAATTCAAGCTGATGAAAGAACTCGAAGACGGCGTGAAATCGGTCTTGAGCGACAGCGGCAAGGCCGTCGTCATCGGCACTTCCGGCACGATCACGGTCAAGGATGGGCGCCACCAGGTCGAAGAGGTGGGACGCATCGTCGACGATCTCAACCGGGTTCTGATGCGACAAATTTACGTACGCATCGAGGTGCTCAACTGGCACGCGACGGAGAATGCCGAAGCCGGCGTCGACTGGAATCTGATCCTCTCCAAGGTGAATAGCGCCGGCAACAATCCTGTGCTCAGCCTTATTTCCCCGACTGGCAGCAGTTCGACGACTGCCGGATCCGTCGGGGTCAAGTTGCTGCGCCAGGTCAATGGCGAATCCGATTTCTCCGACACCAGCGCGCTGCTGAGGGCCCTGAACACGATCGGCAACGCCACCATCAAGCGCACCTGGGAAGGTGTTGCGCTCAACCGCCGCGTAACGCCGGTCGCCTCGATCCGCAGCACTAGCTACGTTGCTGCGACGACGCCGGCGACGGCGACTGCCGGCGGGACAGGAGGCGTGCCCGGCATCACGCCTGGCGTGGTGTCCTATGGCTTCGTGCTGAACATGATTCCGACAATCACGAATCGCAACTCATTGGTTCTTGAGTTCGGCATGGACCTTTCGGACCTGAACGCCATTGTTCCGGGCACGTCGGGCACCGGCGCGAATCAGCAGACCATCGAATTGCCCGACACCATCGCCCAGCAGCTACTGCAGAGCCCAGCGCTCGAGACCGGCGACATCCTGATCGTCTCCGGCCTCGAGCAGGACACGAAGAACTACAACAAGCGCACGCTGACGCGGGATGGCGAGCCAGGCTTCGGTGGGCTATTCCAAGGCACGCAGGAACGCCAGTCCCTCATCGTGCTGATCACGCCGGTCATTGCCAACGCGGGGTTCTAAGTGCTTTTCATCCCACTGACGGGTGGCAAAGGCCTGGTTAGCGGCCTGAAATGGCTGAAAGCTTCGGGCTGGGCGCTCAACGATCTGCTCCAGCAGAACAACGCCGGTTCCTACCTAGCGCTTGCCCATGGCGGCATCGAGATGGTCGGCGTTCTCGACGAGAAGCTCAAGGGGCGCGTCTATTCGGTCGCCGCCTTGGCCAGCGAATACGCGCGCGCCAACCGGACCTTGAACGCCGCCTTCGTGTTTCGCATTCCGGACGATCGACAAGGCCAATGCATCATGGCGGCCGTGCTCGATGGTCTGCCCGTCCCGGGCTACGACTTCGCAGGATCCAAAGATCAGGTCACTGCACTTTACGACAAGTTCAAACGCGCGACCGACTCGATCGAGAGCGTCCTTTTCAGCGATCTCGACGCATTGCCTGATGCAACTCGACAGGATCTTCCCGGCCTCATC
>DAIDAU010000045.1 GCA_027310465.1 Rhodocyclaceae bacterium | reverse complement strand
CCACGCTGCTGTCCGGACGTGGACCTTCGTCGGTGTCGGCCGTGCGCTGCTTGAGCCTGACCTCCCCGCTCGCCAGATCGGGCACATGCTCGGTGAAGCCGTAGGGCGTGATCTCGTCCTTGAACTTCCCGGACTGGATCGCCGCGACCGCCTTCTTGTGGCTCGCCACCGCGAACTCGTCCTGCTGCTCGCGCGTCACTTCCCACTGCTGCGCGACCTTCTCGGCCGTCAGGCCCATGCCGTAGGCGATGGCGAGGTTCTCGTCCTTTTCGAAGACGGCCGGGTTCATGGCGATCTTGTTGCCCATCATCTGCGGCATCACGGTCATGGACTCGGTGCCGGCGGCGATCATCACGTCGGCCTCGCCGAGGCGGATGCGGTTGGCGGCGTCGGCCACCGCCTGCAGGCCCGACGAGCAGAAGCGGTTGATGGTGATGCCCGGCACGGTGTTGGGCAGGCCGGCCAGCAGCAGGCCGATGCGAGCGACGTTCATGCCCTGCTCGGCCTCGGGCATGGCGCAGCCGACGATGACGTCGCCGATGGTGACCGGGTCGAGGTTGGGCGCCTGGGCCAGCACCGACTTGATGGCATGCGCCAGCATGTCGTCGGGGCGCACGTTCCTGTACATGCCGCGGCGCTTGGCCACCGGCAGGCGCGTGGCGGCGACGATGTAGGCGTCCTGGATCTGTTTGCTCATTGGGGTATCCCTTTCAATTACGCAGCGGCTTGCCGGTTTCCATCATCTGGGCGATCCGGGCCTGCGTCTTCTCGTTCTTCAGGAGGTCGACGAACAGCTTGCGCTCGACCGTCAGCAGCCATTCCTCGTCGACCAGGCTGCCGCCCTCGACGTCGCCGCCGCACAGCGCCGTGGCGGCGGCCTTCGCCACCACGTAGTCGTGCGCCGAGATCATGCCGCCTTCCTTCATATTGACCAGCATCATCTCCAGCGTGGCGATGCCCGGACGGCCGCAGACGGGAACGTTGCGCGCCGGCAGCGGCGGCTGATAGCCGCTCTCCGCCAGGCCGCGCGCGGTCTTCAGCGCGACGTGGAGCAGTTCGCGGACGTTGAACACGACGATGTCGGCATCGTCGACGAAGCCGAGTTCGCGCGCGTTGAGCCCGCTCTTCGAGACGTTCGCCATGGCGATGGCGGAGAACACCGGCTGGATGAAATCGAACGGCTGGTTGTTGGCCGTCTGCTGGGCCTTGCGCGCGGCGCGCAGGGCGAACTCCTTGCTGCCGCCGCCGGCGGGGATCAGGCCGACGCCCGCCTCGACCAGTCCGATGTAGGACTCGAGCGCGACGACGCGACGCGCGCAGTGCATCGGAAACTCGCAGCCGCCCCCCAGCGCCATGCCGCTCACGGCGGCGACCACCGGCACCTTGGAGAGCTTCAAGGCCATCGACGCGCGCTGGAAGTTGTGCACCGACTCCTCGAGCACGTCGAACTGCTTCGCATTGATCGCCTCCATCACCTGCTTGAGGTTGGCGCCGAGGGCGAACGGCGCCTCGTGCCAGATCACCATGCCGTCGCATTCGCGCGAAGCAACGGCCACGGCTTCGCGCACCCCGGCGACGACTTCGGCGCCGAGCGTGTGGTTCTTCGAGGTGATCGAGAGGATGGCGATGCCGGCATCGACTTCCGGCAGACGCCACAGGCGCACGCCTTCGTTCTGCCACAGCGTCTCGCCGGCCTTCTCGGGCAAAGCCGCCGCCTCGCCGAGCACGCGCTCGGGAAAGATCTGGCGCTTGTAGACCGGCAGCGTGGAACGGCCCTTGAGCTTCTTCTCGGCCGCCGAATACGAACCGGCCGGCGCGTGCACGCCCTCATTTGCAACCGTGCCCTCGAGGACCCAGGCGGGCAGCGGCGCCTTGACCATGCCCTTGCCGGCATCGACGTCGGCCTTCACGGCCGCGGCAATGTCCTTCCAGCCGGCCGCCTGCCAGGTTTCGAACGGTCCCTGCGCCCAGCCGAAGCCCCAGCGCATGGCGAAGTCGACGTCGCGCGCGTTGTCGGCGATGTCGGCCAGGTGGTAGGCGCAGTAGTGGAAGACGTCGCGGAAGATCGCCCAGAGGAACTGCGCCTGCGGATGCTGCGAGGCGCGCAGCTGCGCGAACTTCTCGGCGGGATTCCGGTTCTTGAGGATGGCGTCGACCTCAGGCGCGACTTCGGCCTTCGAGGCGCGGTAGTCCTGCGCCTCCAGGTCGAGCACCTGGATCTCCTTGCCCTGCTTGCGGAACACGCCGCACTTGGTCTTCTGGCCGAGCGCGCCTTTCTCGATCAGCGCCCTGAGCCACGCCGGCGACTGGTAGAAGCCATGCCAGGGATCGTCGGGCAGCGTGTCCTGCATGGTCTTGATGACGTGCGCCATGGTGTCCAGGCCGACGACGTCCGCCGTGCGGTAGGTGGCGCTCTTCGGCCGGCCGATCTTCGGGCCGGTCAGCGCATCGACCTCGTCGAAGGCGAGCCCGAGGCGCTGGGTGTGGTGCATCACCGCCAGCATCGAGAAGACGCCGACGCGGTTGGCGACGAAGTTCGGCGTGTCCTTGGCGCGCACGATGCCCTTGCCCAGGCGCGTGACCAGCCAGGATTCGAGATTGTCGAGCAGCGCGGCGTCCGTCTGCTTCGTCGCGATCAACTCGACCAGATGCATATAGCGCGGCGGATTGAAGAAGTGGATGCCGCAGAAGCGCGTGCGCAGCGCCTCCGGCATCACGCCCGCGAGGTGATTGATCGACAGCCCCGAGGTGTTGGAGGCGACGATCGCGTGCGGCGCCACGTGGGGCGCGATCTTGCGATAGAGGTCTTCCTTCCACTCCATCTTCTCGGCGATCGCCTCGATGATGAGGTCGCAGCCCTTGAGCTGTTCGAGGTGCTGGTCGTAGTTGGCGGCGTCGATGTAGGCGACGCGATCCTTGGTCGCCAGCGGCGACGGTTCCAGCTTCTTCAGGCCGTCGAGGGCCTTCCTGACGATCCCGTTCGGGTCGTCCTTGCCGGGAAGGTCGAACAGCACCACCGGCACGCTGGCGTTGGCACAGTGCGCGGCGATCTGCGCGCCCATGACGCCGGCGCCCAGTACCGCGACTTTACTGACGATGAAATTGCTCACTTTGATTCTCCACTCCGTCGGCAAAACGATGACCGCGGCCTTCTACGGGCCGCATCGGAAAGCTCAGGATTTTCTGAAACCGGCATCTCTCTGCATTGACTGCGACAAGGTGCCGAAAGTGCGGCGGACAACAACGGCGCCGCGGGGTTAAGCCCGCGGCGCCGTGATGCCTAGAACGACACCGAGTACTGGGCGCCGAGGACCCAAGCGCTGTCGGAATAGCTGCCGTTGACCAAGCCCTGTAAGGAGGCCCTCTGGTCGTTGTTGATGTCGGGGTTCTTGAGGAACAGCCGCGTCACGCCAACGTCGACCGCCGACCCCTTGCTCGGAAGCCACTGAACGCCGAAGGAAAGCCACCAGCGGTTGTTGTCGGGCAGCGAGACCAGGCGCGTGCCAGGTCCTTTCACCGGCGTCTGGTCATAGGCGATACCAAACTTCAGCTTCGTGCTGTCGCTGTACTTGTAGTTCGCCCCCAGCGCCGCGCGCCACGTGTCGCGGAAGTCGGTGTTCAGCGACTGCGCGAGTTGCGTAGCGGGATTAGCCGCGCGCGCGCCCGACGTACGGATGATGTCGATCTTCGGTATCGAGCTCCACCCAGTCCACGACAAATCGCCGAGCATCTCCCATTGATCGTTCAGCTTTTGGGTGGCGCTGAAAATCCACGTGTCCGGCAGCTTGATGTCGGCCTTGACGTCGCTAGCGTATCCCGCTCCCGATAACAGTTGAGCGGTTGTGTTTCCATTACCCGTGCCGTCCCCGCTTAGGGTAACGTTGCCGGTTGCGGTGTACTTGACAGCGGAGCGGTAAGAGATGCCAACCTTCGTCACGGGCGAAAGGTTGAACAACACGCCCGCGTTCCAACCCCACGCATTGTCGCTGACGTCAAGCGTCGACATGACCCCCGACAGATCGTTGGGTGGAGCTGCTGCAATGGTTCCCGCGATCCGCTTGTACTTGGCGTTCAGCTTCTGCCAATCCAGTCCGAAGCCGAGCGAAACCGTGTCGCTCGCCTTATAGGCGATCGAAGGATTGACGTTGAGCGTCTTGACCTCGAAGCTGATCGACTGGGCTGCGCCGTACCACGGGCCGCCGTAATCGGTCTTGAGGCCAAACGGCGCGCCGATGCCCAGTCCGAAGTAGAGGTCCTTGGTAATCGGCATGCTGAAGTAGCCATTCGGCACATAGCCCGTCGCGCCGCCGTCCGCCTCACCCGTAAGCACCGTGCCGGTACTCGATGCGCCGTTGCGGAACTGGTAGCTCGTCGTGATACCGGTGACGCCTGCCGAAACGTTCTTGCCTTCGAGCTGCGTCAAGCCCGCCGGATTGAAGTAGACGGTGCTGGCGTTCTCCGCCACCGCCGCCGAGCCGGCATACGAGTTGCCGATGCCGCTCGCGTTCTGCTCCCACAATTGAAAACCCGATGCCGCTGCATAGCCGGAGGCCATGCACGCCACCAGCGCCGGAATGGCGCGCCTCATGATTCTTGCTTGTTTCATTCGTATTTCTCCTCGTTATTGATGGTGCTGCAAACGCTGTATGCACACTCCCTCCGGCCCGTACAGCGCGGGCCGTTTTGCTTTGGTGCTGCAACCGCAGGCAGCTTCACGGCTGCGGCAATTCACGCTTGTTGCCGTTGGCATCGAGCGCGACGTAGGTCAATGTTGCTTCCGTCACCTTCACGGTCACCGGATTCTCGGGATGGCGTTCGGCGACGACCAGCACATCGACGGTGATCGAGGTGCGGCCGGTCTTGACGATCTCGGCGTAGAAGCTGACGACGTCGCCCACCGAGATCGGCTGCTTGAACTGGAAGGAGTTCACCGCGACCGTGGCGACGCGGCTGCGCGCCCGCTGCGCGGCGGCGATGCCGCCCGCGATGTCGACCTGGGCCATCACCCAGCCGCCGAAGATGTCGCCGGCCGGATTGGTATCGGCCGGCATGGTCATCAGGCGCAATACCGGCGCCTTCGCGGGCGGGATGATGATCTGCTCGGCCATTCAGCCTCCTTGCGCCTTCATGTAGTTCGTCGGCCCGCCCGTGAATGGCGCAAAGCCCGTCCCGAAGATTACACCGGCATCCGCAAGATCGGCGTCGGCGATTATGCCGTTCGCGACGCACTGTTGCGTTGCCGCCAATAGCGGCTGCACGAGGCGTCCGGCGAGCCCGGGCGGCGGCGCGCCGGCGGCGGCCCTGACGGCCTTGCCGTTGGCGTAGCTGTAGAAACCCCGGCTCGTCTTGCGTCCCAGATGCCCGCCCGCCACCAATTCTGCCAGCTTGCGCGGCGGCTCCGCCGCGCCCGCGAGACCCTTGCCCGCCGCCATGGCGACGTCGAGGCCGACGGTGTCGGCGAGCTCGATCGGGCCCATCGGCATGCCGAAGGCCAGCGCCGCGGCATCGACCGTTTCCGGTGCGATGCCCTGGTCCACGCAGCGCATCGCCTCGAGCAGGTAGGGCGCCAGAACGGCATTGACGAGGAAGCCCGGCGCATCCTTGACGGGCAGCGGCAGCTTGTCGATCCGGCGCACGAACGCCGCCGCCCGCTTCGCGGCGCTCTCATCCGTCGCCGCGCCCTGCACCACTTCGACCAGCGGCATCTTCGCCACCGGGTTGAAGAAATGAATGCCCACCAGGCGCGCGGGATTCTTCAGGGCCTGCGCGATGTCGGCGAGCCGCAGGCTCGAGGTGTTGGAGGCCAGCAGCGCATCCGGCTTGGCGCGCGCTTCGATGTCGCGGAACAGCGCCCGCTTGGCGTCGAGGTTCTCGAAGATCGCCTCGACGATCACGTCCGCCTGGCGCACGCCGTCGCCGTTGGGATCGGGAATCAGGCGGTCGAGGACGAAGCGCACCTGCTTGTCCGGATCGCGCTCGGAGCGGAACGACTTGCGGTAGGCCTCGGCCGCGCGCGCGATCGCGGGTGCGATGCGCTCGACGCCCTGGTCCTGCAAGGTGACGATCATGCCGCGCCGCGCGCACCAGGCCGCTATGTCGCCGCCCATGACGCCAGCGCCGATCACGTGGACGCGCTGCGGCGCGAAATCGGCCGCCTCCTTGCCGAAGCCCTTGAGGCGCTCCTGCAGGTGGAAGACGCGCACCAGGTTGCGCGTCGTCTTTGATCCGACGATGGCATCCAGCGAGGTCGGGGCATTCGACGGCACTGCGAGTCCGTTGCCGCCGTAGTTCTGCCACATGTCGATGATGGCGTAGGGCGCCGGGTAGTGCTCCTGGCGCGCGCGCCTCGCGACCTGCTTCTTCGCCTGCGCGGCGACGAAAGACTTGAGCGGCGCCGCGTTCATCAGCCGCTGCAGCAGCGGCGGCCGATACGGCGGGCGGCCCGAGAGCGCAACCATGCGCGCCGCGCTTTCCATCACGCGCGGCGGCACGCACTCGTCAGCCAGCCCCATGCGCTTGGCGCGGCGCGCGCTGATGCCCTTGCCGGTCAGCATCATGTCTAGCGCCGCGGCCGGGCCGACGAGCTGCGGCAGCCGCAGCATGCCGCCCCAGCCGGGGACGATGCCGAGCATGACTTCCGGCAGCGCGAACTTGGTGCCCGGTTCGTCCACCGCGATGCGGTAGCGGCAGGCCAGCGCAAGCTCGGTGCCGCCGCCCATGCAGTGTCCGCGCACCAGCGCCAGCGTCGGGTAGCGGACGGCGGCGAGGCGGTTGTAGAGATCCCAGCCGCGCCGGACGATCCCGCGCGCCTTTTGCGGCGTGTCGAGCGTGCTGAATTCCTTGATGTCGGCGCCGGCGATGAATCCGGCTTCCTTGCCCGAGCGGAAAATCAGCGCCTTGGGCGGTTCGCGGTCACAGGCGTCGAGGACCTGCCCCAACTCCGCCATGACTTCGGCCGACAAGACGTTGGTCGAGGAATCGGCCTTGTCGAGCGTCGCCCAGGCGAGCCCATCGTTGTCGCGTTCCAGCTTCCAGTGTTTCATCCAAGTGCTCCGTTGCGAGATACGGAGGTCGTAACCGCCAACGGCGACGGGGATCGTCGGTGCTGGAGGCTTGTAACCGCCAAGGGCGACGGGTGGTCGTCGCCGCTTCGTGTCCGCCGGGGGACATGGAGCGCAGCGGACCACCCCGTCGGCACGAGCCACGCTCGTCCCCAGCGGTCCGTGTGCACATCGCATCCGACAGGAAATAGCGCGCCAGTGTTCACATCGCCTCCACGAGCATCGCGCCACCCTGCCCGCCGCCGAGGCAGATCGACGCGATGCCCCGCTTCTTGCCCTCGCGGCGCAGTACGCGCAGCAGGTGCAGCACGATGCGCGCGCCGGACGCGCCGACCGGGTGGCCTTGGGCGACGGCGCCGCCGTCGAGGTTGAGCTTGGCCGGGTCAAGCGTGCCGAACGTGGCGGGC
>DAIDAU010000023.1 GCA_027310465.1 Rhodocyclaceae bacterium | reverse complement strand
CCTCCGCACCCGAAGGACCATGCCTCGCCCAGTCGATCATCGCCGCCACCGCTTCGGGGCTGCCTTCGATCATCGCCTCGACGCTGCCGTTGCGGCGATTGCGCACCCAGCCGGTGATGCCCAGCCGCCGCGCCGCCATCACCATGCTGTAGCGGTAGCCGATGCCTTGCACGTAGCCGGTGACGATCAGGCGGCGGACTTCCATCTCACTTCACTTGCATGCCCGGCGCGGCGCCGGAATCGGGCGAGAGCAGGAACAGGCCCGCGGTCTTGCCGTCGGGGTCGGAGGCGGCGAGCACCATGCCCTCCGACAGGCCGAATTTCATCTTGCGCGGCGCCAGGTTGGCGACCATCACCGTGAGACGGCCGACCAGCGTCGCGGGGTCGTAGGCCGACTTGATGCCGGCGAAGACGGTGCGCGTTTCGGTGCCGAGGTCGAGCGTGAGCTTGAGCAGCTTGGCGGCGCCTTCGACGTGCTCGGCATTGGCGATGCGCGCAATGCGCAGGTCGACCTTGGCGAAGTCGTCGATCGAGATGTGGGCTGCCGCCAGCTTCTCGGCTTGAGCTTCGGCCTGCTGATGTTCGGCGTGGCGCTGCTGCGAGTGCGCCTCGGGCGCGGGGGCGAGGGATTCCTTGTTGGCCATGATGAGAGCTTCGACTTGTTTGGATTCGATGCGTTGCATGAGGTGCTGGTAGGCGTTGACCCGGGTCGGCAGCACGCCTAGGTCGGCCCAGGCGAAGTCGCGTTCCATGCCGAAGAGTTCGCGCGCGACGCGCGAGGTCAGCGCCGGCAGCACGGGGCGCAGCAGGATCGACAGCACGTAGAAGCCGTGCAGTGCGCGCGAACAGACGTCGTGCAGCTCGGCGCGTTTCGATTCGTCCTTGGCGAGCTTCCACGGCTCCGCGACGGCGATCTCGCCGTTGATGCGGTCGGCCAGCGCCATGATCTCGCGCAGCGCCTGCGAGTAGTTGCGGGCCTCGAAGTGGCTGGCCACCAGTTCCCCGGTCGACACCGAGCCGGCCGGCAGCGCCCGGCCGCTGCCGAAGACCAGCTTGCCGTCGAAGAACTTCGTCAGGAACCCGGCGCAGCGGCTCGCGATGTTGACGTACTTGCCGACGAGATCGGAATTCACGCGCCCGACGAAGTCGGCGAGGTTGAGGTCGATGTCCTCCATCGTTCCGTTCAACTTCGCGGCGAAGTAGTAGCGCAGCCATTCGGGGTTGAGACCTTCCTTGAGGTAGCTCTCGGCGGTGATGAAAGTGCCGCGGCTCTTGCTCATCTTGGCGCCGTCGACGGTGAGGAAGCCGTGCGGCAGCACGCCCGTCGGCGTGCGGTAGCCGGAGTGCTCGAGCTCGGCCGGCCAGAACAGCGCGTGGAAGTAGAGGATGTCCTTGCCGATGAAGTGGTAGAGCTCGGCCTTCGAGTCCTTGCTCCACCAATCGTCGAAGTTCATGCCCTTCTTGCCGCAGAGATTCCTGAACGAGCCCATGTAGCCGATCGGCGCATCCAGCCAGACGTAGAAGTACTTGCCCGTATTTCTTTCCCCGTTTTCGCCGGGAATCTCGAAGCCGAAGTAGGGCGCGTCGCGCGAGATGTCCCAGTCGGTCAGCTTATTCTCGCCAGCTTGGCCGATCCATTCCTGCAGCTTGTTGGCCGCTTCGGGCGGGACGTGGCTGCCTTGCTGCGTCCATTCGCGCAGGAAGGCCTGGCACTTCGCATCGGAGAGCTTGAAGAAGTAGTGGTCGCTCGATCTCAGTTCCGGCGTGGCGCCGGACACCGCGGAGTAGGGATTCTTCAGCTCGGTCGGCGCATAGGCGGCGCCGCAGACCTCGCAGGAGTCGCCGTACTGGTCCTTGGCCCCGCACTTCGGGCACTCGCCCTTGATGAAGCGGTCGGGCAGGAACATCTGCTTGACCGGGTCGTAGAACTGCTCGATCGAGCGCACCTCGATCAGGCCCGCGGCCTTCAGCTTCCCGTAGATGTCCTCGGAGTAGAAGCGCGTCTCGTCGGAGTGCGTCGAGTAGTAGTTGTCGAACTCGACGTGGAAGCCGGCGAAGTCGCGCGTGTGCTCGCCGTACACGCGGGCGATCAGTTCCTCCGGCTTGAGGCCTTCCTTCTCCGCGCGCAGCATGATCGGCGTGCCATGCGTGTCGTCGGCGCAGACGTACCAGCACTCGTTGCCGCGCATCTTCTGGAAGCGCACCCAGACGTCGGTCTGGATGTACTCGACGAGGTGGCCGAGGTGGATGGCGCCGTTGGCGTACGGCAGGGCGGAGGTGACGAGGATCTTGCGGGTCATGGAAACAGGGGCTTTCACGAGGTTGCGCGCGGCAAGACCGGAATGATCCCATTTCCAGGCGGTCTACCGCAAGGCAAAGGGCCGCGCGCCTCGCCGTTGCGGCCTTCCTGGAAAATCAGCAGAAACTAATATAATATCTCGAGCAAATCAGTCGGGTAACGCGCTCGCGGCTTCTACGCGATAATGCGTGCCCTCTCGTCCCCAACAATTTCGATGTCGAGGCCGCCATGTCCGTAAACGAACAGCAAATCCAATCCGCCCTCAAGGAAGTCGTCGATCCGAACACCGGCAAGGATCTCGTCGCCGGCAAGGCGGCGAAGAACATCAAGGTCGAAGGCGGCAACGTCTCGCTCGATGTCGAGCTCGGCTACCCGGCCAAGAGCCAGATCGACGCGATTCGCCAGGCGGTGATCGACAAGCTCAAGGGCGTGGCCGGCGTCGGCAACGTCTCGGTCAACGTCTTCCAGAAGATCGCCGCCCACACCGCGCAGCGCGGCGTGAAGCTGATCCCCGGCGTCAAGAACGTCATCGCCGTGGCCTCGGGGAAGGGCGGCGTCGGCAAGTCGACGACCGCGGTGAACCTCGCGCTGGCGCTTTCCGCCGAAGGCGCCACGGTCGCCATCCTCGACGCCGACATCTACGGCCCCTCGCAGCCGCAGATGCTGGGCATCAGCGGACGCCCGGAGTCGACCGACGGCAAGTCCCTTGAGCCGATGGAAGCCTACGGCCTGCAGGCGATGTCGATCGGCTTCCTGATCGACCCCGAGCAGCCGATGGTCTGGCGCGGCCCGATGGTCACCCAGGCGCTGACGCAACTGCTCGGCGACACCCGCTGGCACGACGTCGACTACCTGATCGTCGACATGCCGCCCGGCACCGGCGACATCCAGCTCACGCTGGCGCAGCACGTGCCGGTCACCGGCGCCGTGATCGTCACCACGCCGCAGGACATCGCCCTGCTCGACGCCCGCAAGGGCCTCAAGATGTTCGAAAAGGTCGGCATCCCGATCCTCGGCATCGTCGAGAACATGAGCATCCACATCTGCTCGAAGTGCGGCAACGAGGAGCACATCTTCGGTTCCGGCGGCGGCGAGCTGATGGCCAAGGACTATGACGTCGAACTGCTCGGCGCGTTGCCGCTGGACATCAAGATCCGCGAGCAGGTCGATAGCGGCCATCCGACGGTCGTTTCCGACCCGAACGGCCGTGCGTCCGAGATCTATCGTGCGATCGCGCGCCGCATCGGGGTGAAGCTGGCCGAGAAGGCGAAGGATATGAGCGCGAAGTTCCCGAGCATCGTGGTGCAGAACACCTGAGCGGAGGGTTTGACCGCCGAGGGCGACGGGTGGTCGTCGCCGCTCCGTGTCCCCCGGCGCAGAAGATCAAAGGGCCTGCGCCTCCTCCTTTACCTACGCGTCGACGACCACCCATCACCCTCGGCTCGGCGCCGCGCCGTTCTGGCCGGGTCAGCCCGAGCGCGCACCGCGCAACGCCAAAGCATCCCCAAACCCCGCACACCCACCCCTGTTTATGTTCTAATTCGCACGCCCCCGACTCCCGGGGGCGTTGCTTTTGTTGGCACACCGGAGGCTTCGGACTCGAGATGGCTATCAAGTCGGACAAGTGGATTCGCCGCATGGCGCAGCAGCACGGCATGATCGAGCCGTTCGAGCCGTCGCTCGTCCGCGAGGCCAATGGCCACAAGATCGTGTCCTACGGCACCTCGAGCTACGGCTACGACATCCGCTGCGCGAAGGACTTCCGCGTGTTCACCAACATCAACTCGACAATTGTCGACCCGAAGAATTTCGACCCGAATTCCTTCGTCGAGATGACCGGCGACTCCTGCATCATCCCGCCGAATTCCTTCGCCCTGGCCCGCACCGTCGAGTACTTCCGCATCCCGCGCAATGTGCTGACCGTTTGCCTCGGCAAGAGCACCTACGCCCGCTGCGGCATCATCGTCAACGTCACGCCCTTCGAGCCCGAGTGGGAAGGCTACGTGACGCTCGAGTTCTCCAACACCACGCCGCTGCCCGCCAAGATCTACGCCGGCGAAGGCTGCGCGCAGGTGATCTTCTTCGAGTCCGACAAGGTCTGCGAGACGTCCTACAAGGACCGCGGCGGCAAGTACCAGGGGCAGGTCGGCGTGACCTTGCCCAAGATCTAGACGCCTAGCGCGCACCCTCACCCCATCCCCCAGCGACCCGCCCTGCGCGGGTCGTCGCATTTCAGGAGCCCATCATGCTCTTCCACTTCCCCATCATCATCATCGACGAGGACTTCCGCTCGGAAAACGCCTCCGGCCTCGGCATCCGCGCCCTGGCCGAGGCCATCGAGAAGGAAGGCATGGAAGTGCTCGGCGTCACCAGCTACGGCGACCTCACCTCGTTCGCCCAGCAGCAGAGCCGCGCCTCGGCCTTCATCCTCTCGGTCGACGACGAGGAGCTGACCAACGACGAGGAGGCGACCATCGCCGAGCTGCGCGCCTTCGTCGAGGAGATCCGCTTCAAGAACTCGGAAATTCCGATCTTCCTGCATGGAGAAACCCGCACCTCGCGCCACATCCCCAACGACATCCTGCGCGAGCTGCACGGCTTCATCCATATGTACGAGGACACGCCGGAGTTCATCGCGCGCCACGTCGTGCGCGAGGCCAAGGCCTATCTCGACTCGCTGCCGCCGCCGTTCTTCCGCGCGCTGACGCATTACGCGGCCGACGGCTCCTACTCCTGGCACTGCCCCGGCCATTCGGGCGGCGTCGCCTTCCTCAAGTCGCCGGTGGGCCAGATGTTCCACCAGTTCTTCGGCGAGAACATGCTGCGCGCCGACGTCTGCAACGCGGTGGAGGAACTCGGTCAGCTGCTCGACCACACCGGCCCGGTGGCCGCGTCCGAGCGCAACGCCGCGCGCATCTTCAACTCGGATCACCTCTACTTCGTCACCAACGGCACGTCGACGTCGAACAAGATCGTCTGGCACTCGACGGTGGCGCCGGGCGACGTCGTCATCGTCGACCGTAACTGCCACAAGTCGGTGCTGCACGCCATCATGATGACCGGCGCCATCCCCGTGTTCCTGATGCCGACGCGCAACAACTACGGCATCATCGGGCCGATCCCGAAGGAAGAGTTCCGCTGGAAGAACATCCAGAAGAAGATCGAGGCGCATCCCTTCGCCAGCCAGGCCAAGGGCAAGCCGCGCGTGCTGACCATCACGCAATCGACCTACGACGGCATCCTCTACAACGTCGAAGAGATCAAGGAGATGCTCGACGGCCGGATCGAGACGCTGCACTTCGACGAGGCCTGGCTGCCGCACGCCGCCTTCCACGACTTCTACGGCGACTACCACGCCATCGGCGCCGACCGGCCGCGCTGCAAGGAGTCGATGGTGTTCTCGACGCAGTCGACGCACAAGCTGCTGGCCGGCCTGTCGCAGGCCTCGCAGATCC
>DAIDAU010000453.1 GCA_027310465.1 Rhodocyclaceae bacterium | reverse complement strand
AGTCCGAAGATGATGGCGGCGTTCATTTGCCGTTCTCCTCGTCTCTGCCGACCTGCTTGTGCTTGATGTCATGCATGTGGAGGTTGTCGTCCATGTCGAGCGGATTGACCTCCAACGGCAGGTGGTCGTCCTTGATGCCCTCGATGTGACTGTGATCGTGCTGCGGCAGCGCGCCGGTCTTGATGAAGGCGACCGCGACCTGCAGGAAGCGCAGGCACATCAGTCCCGAGCCGAGCGGAATCGCGCTGTAGACGGCCCAGGTGGGCCATTCGAGATCGGGTGTCGTCGGACCTTCCGGAATGTCGCCGACGTCCAGGCCGAAGGCGTGCAGGAAGGCGTAATGGGCGCCGTTCTCCCAGACGAAAGTGGCGCCGAACGTGGCGACCGTTCCCGTGAATAGCGCTCCGGCCAGCAGGCCGAAGACGATGAACTTGGCGCGCCACTTGTCGTTCATCTTGTTGATGACGACGTCCACGCCGACGTGGATGCCGGTGCGCACACCATAGGCGGCGCCGAACTTGGCCATCCAGACGAACATGATGATGCAAAGCTCCTGCGCCCAGCTGAAGTTGAGGCTCAGCAGCCAATCCTGGATGACCGGGATGCTGGCGGCGGCGGCGTAGCGATGGATCACGGATAGGAAGATGATCAGCGTCGCGCCGGCCATGAGGAAGGCGATCAGCCACTCCTCGGTATGATCGAGAAACTTCATCGAATTGTCCTCGCGAAGAAGGCTGCGGCGCTTTGTGCCGCAGCCTTCCGAATTTCAGGAGTAGCGCTTAGAGCTTGTCCGGGTCGAAACCCGTTTCCTTGTAGATCGACTGGATCAAGTCCTTGCCGACCCGCGACTCCATCTTCTGATGCACGGGGACCAGCGCCTTCTTGAACGCCAGGCGCTCTTCCTTGGTGGGCGTATAGACCACCGTCTTGCCGCTCTTCTTCACCGCCTCGAGGGCGTTGTCGTTCTCGACCTTGGCGATCTGGTTGGCGTAGCGCGTCGCCTGCTCCATGGCGTCGTCGAGTTCCTTGCGAATGTCCGCCGGCAGGCCGTCCCAGAACTTCTTGTTCACGATGACGGCATAGCCGAGATAGCCGTGCTCGGTGAGCGTCAGGTACTTCTGCACCTCATGCATCTTCTGCGTATAGAGGTTGGAAATCGGGTTCTCGGTGCCATCCACGACGCCGGTCTGCAGCGCCTGGTAGACCTCGCCGAAGCCGATCACCTGCGGCAAGGCGCCGAGGGCGCGCATCTGCTCTTCCAGAACCTTGGACGACTGGATGCGCATCTTCTTGCCCTTGAGGTCGGCGGGCGTCTTGATCGGCGTGTTGGCGGAAAAGGACTTGAAGCCGTTGTCCCAGAACGCCAGGCCCTTGATGCCCTTCGGCTCGAGCTTGGCGAGGAGCTGCTTGCCGACCGGTCCCTGCGTCACCTTGTGCAGCTGGTTATAGTCGTCGAAGATGAACGGCAGGTCGAAGACCTCGAAGTCCTTCACGCCCAGCGGACCGAATTTCGCCAGCGAAGGCGCCAGCATCTGGACGGCGCCGAGCTGGAGCGCTTCCATTTCTTCCTTGTCCTTGTACAGCGTCGAGTTGGGATAGACCTCGACCTTGACGCGGCCCTTGGTCAGTTCTTCGGCCTTCTTCTTGAAGAAATCCGCAGCCAGGCCCTTCGGCGTGTCGTGCGCGACGACGTGGCTGAACTTGATGACGATCGGCTGCTGGGCGAACGCAGTCAACGAAAACATGGCCGCCAGGCCGACAAGCAATGTGCGGAACTTCATGGTTCTCCTCCTGTATTTGTCCCCATTGACGGGTGGCGTGATTCTCGTCGCCGGGGGTGCGAGACGCCATTGTGGATTTCCGCAGGGGCGAAACCCGCGCTACCATCGCGGGCCATGGAACTCGACTCGGCAGCAAAGGGCAGACAACCGCAAACACCAACCTGGCTTTGGCTGTTGCCGCGGCTGGCGTTCGTACTGTTCATCGCGGTCGTCGGCGCCCTGTTGTGGCTGTCCAACCGGACCGAAAAGGAGGAGCAGCGCGCGATCCTGATCAACGACGTGCTGTCGCTCGAGCAGGATTTGCGTTTCCAGCTGACGCGAAACGAGGAAATCCTGGGCGAGATCGGTCCCCGCGTGGCCTCCAGCGCCGCGAGTTTCGAAGCCCATGCCCGGACCCTGCTCAACAACGGCGCCGGGCTGCGGCAGATCTTCTGGGTGGACCCGGACGGACGCATCGGGCGGGTCTTTCCCGGATACCTCGTCGCCCCGAGCGCACAGCAACGGAAAGGGGCGATTCCATCCCCCGAGACCCTGCGTCTCGCCCAGTCGGTCGGCAACCCGACCTATAGTCCGGCCTATCCCGCCGCCGACGGCGATTGGCAGTTCGAGGCGCACGTACCGGTGTTCCGCGAGGGCCGCCTCGCCGGGATCACCGTCGGCGTCTATTCGATCCGCCATATCCTCGACAACGCCATTCCCTGGTGGCTGGCGGAACGCTACCGCATCAGCGTCGTCGACACCGGCGGCGTCCATCTCAGCGACCGAACGAAGGTGGAGGCGGCCGAAGAAGGCAGCGGCTACGAGATTCCCCTCGAACCGCCCGGTCACGGCCTTTCCTTGCGCACCGTCCCCTACAGTGCGCCGGCCCCTTTGGCCGGGCGGATCCTGGCGACATCGCTGGTGCTGCTCGCGATCGTCGTGCTGTGGAGCCTCTGGGCGCTGCGCCGTCATGTGCAGCAGCGGCAGATCGCCGAAGAGGCGCTGCGCAACGAGCACGCCTTCCGCAAGGCCATGGAGGATTCGCTGCAGACGGGCATGCGCGCGCGCGACCTGTCCGGCCGCATCACCTACGTCAATCCGGCCTTCTGCCGCATGGTGGGCTGGTCGGCGGAGGATCTGGTCGGCCGCTCGCCGCCGATGCCCTATTGGCCCGACGAATTCTTCGACGAGACGCGCGAGCTGCACGATCGCATTCTCGCGGGCAAGGGGCCCGACGAGGTGTTCGAACTCAAGTTCAAGCGGCGCAACGGCGAACTGTTCGACGTCCTGATACACGAAGCGCGCCTCATCGACGCCAACGGCCGGCACACCGGCTGGATGGGATCGCTGATCGACGTCACGGAACGGCGGCGCGCCGAGGAACTGGCGCGGCAGCAGCAGGAACGCCTGCAGGCGACCGCCCGCCTGGTGGCCATGGGCGAGATGGCCTCCAGTCTCGCCCATGAGCTGAACCAGCCGCTGGCCGCGATCGCCAGCTACAGCACCGGCTGCCTCAACATGATCGAGTCGGGAAGCGCCGATACTGCGGAGCTCAAGGCGGCGCTGGAAAAGAGCGCCACCCAGGCGCGGCGGGCCGGGCGCATCATCCACCGCATCTACGAGTTCGTGAGGCGCTCCGAGCGCAAGTCCGAGCGGTGCGACCTCGCGGAAATCATCGACGAGGTGCTGAGCCTCGTGGAGCCCGATGCGCGGCGCGCCGGGGTGCGCGTGAACGTCGAGGTCCAGGCGTTGCCTGCGATCCAGGGCGACCGGGTGCTCATCGTGCAGACCCTGCTCAACCTCGCGCGCAACGCGATCGAAGCCATGGCGGAGACGCCGCCGGAAGAGCGGGTGCTGACCGTCGCCGCCTGGAGCGAGCAGGACGCCATCCGCGTAGACGTCGCGGATCGCGGCTGCGGCATTCCCGCCGAGTCGATCCCTCGGCTCTTCGAGCCGTTCTATACGACCAAGGCCGAAGGCATGGGCATAGGCCTCAACATCTGCCGCTCCGTGATCGAGGCGCACCGCGGCCGTCTCTGGTTCGAGCCGCGCACCGGTGGTGGTAGCATCTTCCACGTCCAGTTCCCCAGGCCGCCCTCATGAGCATCGCTCATTTGGTTGATGACGACGAAGCCATACGCGATGCCTTGAGCTGGCTGCTGCGTTCGCGCGGCATCAGTTCGGAAAGCTGGGATTCCGCGGAAGCCTTCCTCGCCGACTACCGCGACGGCATGCGCGGCTGCCTGATCCTCGATATCCGCATGGGCGCGATCAGCGGGCCCGAGCTGTTCGCGCAGCTGAGGGCGCGCGGCTGCCGCATGCCGGCCATCTTTCTCACCGGACACGGCGACGTCCCGCAGGCGGTGGACGCCATCAAGAAGGGGGCGTTCGATTTCATCGAGAAGCCGTTCAACGACAACGAGCTGGCCGATCGCGTCATCGCGGCGATGCAGGCCGACGCCGAACTGTTTTCCGCCGCCGCGACAACTGCCGGCATCGAAGCGCGGCTGGCGCTGCTCACCACGCGCGAGCGCGAGGTGATGGAACGCGTGCTGGCCGGAAAATTCAACAAGGTCATCGCGGACGAATTGAACATCGCAATGCGCACGGTGGAAGTTCACCGCTCGCGCGTCTTCGAGAAGATGGGCGTACGGTCGGCCGTGGATCTGGCGCAGATCCTCGCCCAGCTTGCGAAGCCCGATCAGACCTCGTCCTGAATCGCCTCGACGGCGACCTTCCCGCCGCGCCGAAAAATGCGCCAGCGGCCGAAAACGGCTGCGGGATGGCGATCGGGCGCGGCGTGCGTCAGTTGGCGCAACAGTTCGCGCAGCCGGTCTTCGCCGGGAATGCCGATATGCCGCCGCTGAAGCAGGTAGCGCAGAAGATTTCTCGCCCGCGGCTCGCTGAGCGTCCGGAGAAGTTCGACGTCGAGGGGGAAGTCCGCCGCCCTGGCGGCGAGGTCGACGACGGCTAGCTCGTCGAGCAGTCCGCGGGCTTCGCCGAAACGGCGCGCGGCCGCGGCGAGATTCGCGGCGCTGCCGGGAAAGCGCGCGTCGAGTCCGGCGAGCACCTCGTGACGCAGATGGTTGCGCGAGAAGCGGGTATCCGCGTTGCTCTCGTCCTCGATCCAGCGCAGCCCGTGCGCGGCGGCATAGGCTTCGATGTCGGCGCGGCCGACGTCGAGCAGCGGGCGCAGCAGGCGGCCGCGAGCCTCGGCCATCGCGGCGGCGCCCGCCAGGCCGGTGCCGCGCAGCAGATTGAACAGCAGAGTTTCCGCCTGATCGTCGCGATGATGTGCAAGCGCGACCCAATCGGCTCCAGTCTGCACAAATGCTGCATGGCGCGCTCGCCGCGCCGCCGCCTCCAGCCCGTCGCTCGAACCCCGCTCGACCTCGACATGCTTGACGTCGAGCGGGACGCTCCACGCCGCGCACAAGTCGCGGCAATGCGCTTCCCAGTGGTCGGCATTCGGAGTCAAGCCGTGGTGGACATGCAGGCAGGCGAGCTGCAAGGATCGGCGGGAGGCCGGCTCGCGCAACGCGGCCAGCAGGACGACCGAATCGATACCTCCCGACAGACCGACGACGATCGATTGGCCGGACGCAACGTGCCGATCGAGGCAATCGTCGATCGCGCTGGGGACAGGATCAGTGGACCTGCTCTTTGAACTTTCCATAGCCCATCAGGCGCTCGAAGCGGCGCTCGATGAGTTCTTCGTGCGAAAGGGCCGAAACCTGCTTGAGCGCGTCCTGCAGCGCCTTCTTGAGCGACAACGCCGCGGCGCGGTGGTCGCGATGGGCGCCGCCGAGCGGCTCGTTGACGATGCGGTCGAGCAGGCCGAGCGTCTTGAGCCGCGCCGCCGTGATGCCCATGGTTTCGGCGGCCTCGGCCGCCTTCTCGGCGCTCTTCCAGAGAATCGAGGCGCAACCTTCGGGCGAAATCACCGAGTAGGTCGAGTATTGCATCATCAGGACGGCGTCCCCGATGGCGATCGCCAGAGCGCCGCCCGAACCGCCTTCGCCGATGATCGTCGCGATCAGCGGCACCTTGAGTTCGGCCATCACGTAAAGGTTGTGGCCGATGGCCTCGGACTGGCCGCGCTCCTCGGCATCGATGCCCGGATAGGCGCCGGGCGTGTCGACGAAAGTGAACACCGGCATGCCGAACTTTTCCGCCAGCTTCATCAGGCGCATCGCCTTGCGATAGCCCTCGGGGCGCGGCATGCCGAAGTTCCGATGGATCTTTTCCTTCGTGTCGCGGCCCTTCTGGTGGCCGATCACCACGCAGGACTGCCCGTTGAATCGCGCCAGGCCGCCGATGATCGCGTGATCGTCCGCGAAGGCGCGATCGCCGTGCAGTTCCTCGAAGTCGGTAAACATATGCTCGATGTAGTCGAGCGTATAGGGCCGTTGCGGATGGCGCGCCACCTGAGCGATCTGCCATGGCGACAGCTTGGCGTAGATGTCCTTGGTCAGGGCCTGGCTCTTGACCTCGAGGCGGCTGATCTCCTCCGAGATATCGACGGCCGAGTCGTCCTGGACGAAGCGCAACTGCTCGATCTTGTTTTCGAGCTCCGCGATCGGCTGCTCGAAATCGAGGAAGGTGGTTTTCATGGCGGCGGATTCTAACAGCAGAAACACAAACGCCCCTTGCGGGGCGTTGTGCTGAAGAGGGAAGTCTGGCGCTGACCTACTTTCTCGCACGGAGTGTGCAATATCATGGGCGCGGTCCTGTTTCACGGTCCTGTTCGGGAAGGGAAGGGGTGGTTCCGGGACGCTATGGGCACCAGACTGAAACTGGTGGCGGCTGCGATGGAGCGATGCAGCTGCACTGAATGGAAGAAGTAAATATTGGGAGGTGATTGCTAGCGCTATGCACCTGAGTCGATGACTCAAGGTTATAGGGTCAAGCCGCACGGGCAATTAGTATCGGTTAGCTTAACGCATTACTGCGCTTCCACACCCGACCTATCAACG
>DAIDAU010000400.1 GCA_027310465.1 Rhodocyclaceae bacterium | reverse complement strand
CGAGAACGGCATGGGCATGTCCTTCGAGATCGTTGCCGGGGGCGCTCCGTCGGGCGAAGAACCGACGCCGCCCGAACCCGAATCGCCGCCCCCGGAAAAGCCGCGCTCGCACCTGACGCGCGTCAAGTAGCCCCGGCTACTTCGACTCCATCACCCAGACGCCGTCCCAGTCGTCGTCCGGCGGATTTTCCGCCAGGTGGCGGCAGCGCTCGATGTAGATCTTCGCCGCCTTGTCGGTGGCATTGAGGGCCAGCACCTCTTCGAACTTGCCGGCCGCCTCGCGCCACTTGCGGCTGCGGTATTGCGCCAGTCCGGCCTTGAACAGGCCTAGCGCGTCGATCATGTTCGGATAGGTCTTCTCGGTGTGGAAGTCGAGGATCTCGTAGATCGCCACCGGCTGGGTCTTGCCCTTGACGACGACGAAGTCGAGCTCGCGGTTGAAGTAGGTGCCCTTGAGTTGCTTGTAGGTGAACTCGCTGATCAGGATGTGCGCGCCGTACTGCTTGCAGGCCGACTCGAGCCGGGCCGCCAGATTCACGCCGTCGCCGATGATGGTGTAGTCCATGCGCTTCTTGGAGCCGATGTTGCCGGACACCACCATGTCGGTGTTGAGGCCGATGCCGATGTCCACCGGCAGCTTGCCGTCGACGATGCGATGGGCGTTCCATTCGGACAGCGTCTTCATCATGGCGATCGCCGTGCGCACGGCGCGGTCGCAGTCGTCGTCGTGCGCCACCGGGATGCCGAAGGCCGCCATGATGGCGTCGCCGATGAACTTGTCGAGCATGCCCTCTTCGCGCTGGATGCAGTCGACCATCAGCGTGAAGTACTCGTTGAGCAGCGCCACGGTGCCCTGGGCGCCCAACTGCTCGGTGATGGTGGTGAAACTGCGCACGTCGGAAAAGAGCACGGTGGCCTTGACGCTCTGGCCGCCGAGCGCCTCGGCGCCGCTCGCCAGCATCTGGTCGGCGATGCCGGGGTCCATGTAGCGCGACATGGTCGACTTGAGGCGCTTCTCGTTCGAGATGTCCTCGATCATCAGCATCGAGCCGATCGGCTTGCGCTCGACCGACAGCAGCGGCAGGGCGGTGAGGTTGACCGACAGCGTCTCGCCGGCGATGCGCAGCTCGCCGTCCATGACGATGTCCGCCTGCTGCGTCTGCGCGACGCCGGCGAGCTTGTCGAGCACCCAGCCGTTCGTCTCGGCGAAGAACTCTCCCGCCGGCCGGTCGAGCAGGTCGTCGGCACGCGCGCGCAGGATGCGCAGCCCGGCGGCGTTGCAGGTGACGATGCGCTCGGCGTCGTCCAGCGTGATGACGCCGTTCGACATCGACTCGAGCATCGCCTCGTTGTAGTTCTTCATCGCCTGCACGTCGGCGAACAGCTTGGCGTTCTCCAGCGCGATCGATATCTGCGCAGTGAAGGCGCGCAGCCGCGATTCGTCGCCGTTGGTGAAGGGGCCGCCGCGCTTGTTGAGCACCTGCGTCACGCCGATGGTCTTGCCGTGCTTGTTGACGATCGGCACGCACAGGATCGAGCGCGTGAAATAGCCGGTCTTCCTGTCGAAGGACGGGTTGAAGCGCAGGTCGGCGTAGGCGTAGGGGATGTTGATCGACTTGCCCGAGGTGAACACGGCGCCGGCGATGCCGACGTGGTTGGGCAGGCGGATCTGCATCGACTCCAGCCCCTGGCCGACCTCCGACCACAGCTCGCGGGTCTTCTCGTCGTTGAGGAACAGCGTCGAGCGCTCGGCGTTGAGCAGCCGCGTCGCCTCGCCCATCACCTTCTGCAGCAGCGAGCCGAGCTTGATGTCGGCGGTGACTTCGGAGACGAGGTCGACGAACTCCATCTCCTGGCGCCGCACCATCTGCATGCGCTCGATGAACTGCGCGCTCTGCAGCGCCAGCGTGCCCTGACTGGTCATCTCCTGCAGCAGGTGCAGGTCGTGCCGGGTGAAGCGGCCGCTGCGCTTGTTGAGCGTCTGCGCCACGCCAACGACCTCGCCCTTGACCGTCTTGATCGGCACGCAGAGGATGCTGTGGGTGGTGAAGCCGGTCTGCTCGTCCACCGAACGGTTGAAGCGCGGATCGGCGTAAGCGTCGTGGATGATCAGCGGCTCGCCCGAGGTATAGACGTGGCCGGCGATGCCGCTGGTGTTGAGGATGCGGATCTCGCGCTGGATATTGCCCTGGGCGACGCGCGAGTAGAGCTCGCTGGTATCGGGATCGTTGAGGAACAGCGAGCCGCGCTCGGCGTTGAGCTCCGCCGTGGTCATCTCCACCAGCGCGTGCAGCACGCCGTCGAGCGTATCGTAGGCCGCCATGCGGCGCGTCACCTCGAGCAGCAGCTCGGCGCGGCGCAGGCGGCGGCGCTCGTCGCCTGCCCCGGCGGCGGCCTTGCGCCTGGGCTTGGCCGGCTGGTCCATCAGGCGGCGCTCCGCGCCTGGGCGCGCGCCTCTTCGAGCTGCTCGCGCAGCGCGCGCACGGTGTCATGCAATTGCCGGGTCTCGTCGGCGAAGTTGCGCTGCTCGCGCTGCAGCGCGTTGGTCTTGTCGATCTGCGCCATCTCGATCTGCTCGCGCAGCGCGGCCGCGGTGGCGCGCAGCTGCACGATCTCGTCCTGGCAGGAGGCCAGCGCAGCGGCCACGGCCGCATCCTTCTCCGCGTGCGCCTTCTCGAGTTCGAGGCGCAGGCTGGCGACGGTTTCCTTGAGCTGCAGGTTCTCGCCGTGGCCTGCCGCCAGCGCCTGCTGCACCGCCTGCTCGCGCGCCACCTGCGCCGCCTCGAGCTCGCCGCGCAAGGCGACGACGGCGCGCTGCAGGTCGCGCGCTTCCGCTTTCGCCAGGGTGAGTTCGTGGTGTTCGGCGGCTCTCATGCCGGAGGACTTTACCATAGGCACATCGGCGACGTGGCCGGCCCGGGCGGCGAGTGCGCCTTATGCGGAGCGCGCGGCGGGCGAGCCGCGCCGCGCGTAGACCGTCGCCACCACCTCGTTGCCGCGGCCGCGATAGTCGATCTCGTCGAAGCTCGTCATGCGCGCCATCGCGATGCCGCGGCCGTTGGGATCGA
>DAIDAU010000385.1 GCA_027310465.1 Rhodocyclaceae bacterium | reverse complement strand
TTTTTATGACGGAGAATAGTACCTTCGGTGGGTTGCCGCAAGCTTGCGGCGAGGGCCCGATCAGCCGTAGAGCTCGTGCGCGCGCTTGACGAAGCAGTCGACGAAACTGCCGACGATGTGGCTGAACACCGGGCCGAGCGCCTTCTCCAGCACCTTGCTGGAGAATTCGTAGTGGAGCCGGAACTCCACCTTGCAGCCTGCGTCGCCCAGCGCGGTGAAGCGCCAGCCGCCGTCGAGCCGGCGGAACGGCCCTTCGCGCAGGCGGATGTCCATCCAGTGCGGCGCCTCCTTCGGATTCTCCGTGGCGAAATGCGCCTTGATGCCGTGGTAGTTGATGTGGAGGCGCGCGGCCGTCACCCGGTCGCTGCGCTCGAGCACTTCGGTGCCGCCGCACCAGGGCAGGAACTTCGGATAGTCCTCGACGCGGTCCACCAGGTCGAACATCTGCTCGATCGTGCGGGGGATCAGCACCGACTTCTCGATGACGGCCATTGGCGCTCGCTACGTTAGAATGGCCGCGATTTTATCAAGCCGGCCTCCCATGAGCATCGCCGAGAACAAGAAAGCCTTCCACGACTACTTCATCGAAGAACGCATCGAAGCGGGCGTCGTGCTGGAAGGCTGGGAGGTCAAGGCGATCCGCGCCGGCCGCGCCCAGATCAAGGAAGCCTACGTCGTGCTGAAGAACGGCGAAGTGTTCCTCATCGGCGCGCACATCAGCCCCCTGCTCGCCGCCTCCACGCACATCAAGCCCGATCCGGTGCGCACGCGCAAGCTGCTGCTGCACGAGCGCGAGATCGCCAACCTGATCGGCAAGGTCGAGCGCGCCGGCTACGCGCTGGTGCCCCTCGACCTGCACTACAGCAAGGGCCGCATCAAGGCACTGATCGGGCTGGCCAAGGGCAAGAAGCAGTACGACAAGCGCGAAACCGAGAAGCAGAAGGACTGGGAGCGGGAGAAGGGCCGCCTAATGCGGGAGAAGGGCTGAGTCCCGTGTCGCCGCTCGTCCTGCTAAGCCGCCGATTCCCCTCCTCGTCCGGCGGCTATCCGCCATCGGCGGATACCGGTAAACCGGTACTGGGCGGCCGATTCGACGTTGGTAACATTGATGTACCCCAACGTAGAGTCGATGACAAAACAATATGCGTCCCGCCCAGCTCGATCTTGTACTCGAACGCGAATTCCTCGGCAGCGCCGCCGGCCATCACACCCCCGTCATGCTGTGGGGAGCGCCCGGCGTCGGCAAGTCGCAGATCGTGAACCAGGTCGCCGCGCGCCACCGCGCGCCGGTGATCGACATCCGCCTGTCGCAGATGGAGCCGTCCGACCTGCGCGGCATTCCCTTCCGCGTCGGCGATTTCGTCCAGTGGGCGGTCCCGGCGATCCTGCCGGACGCCGAGCGCCACGGACCGCGCGGCGTGCTGTTCCTCGACGAGATCACCTCGGCGCCGCCGGCGGTGTCCGCCGCCGCCTACCAGCTGATCCTCGATCGCCGCCTCGGCGAATATCGCGTGCCCGACGGCTGGGCGATCTTCGCCGCGGGCAACCGCCAGGGCGACCGCGGCGTCACCTACGCGATGCCGGCGCCGCTGGCCAACCGCTTCGCGCACTTCGAGTTCGAGGTGAACCTCGACGACTGGGCGCACTGGGCCTATGCGAAAGGCATCGACGAGCGCATCGTCGCCTTCCTGCGCTTCAAGCCGGAACTGCTGTTCGACTTCGATCCGGCGCGCACGCTCGCCGGCGAGATGGCTTTCCCCAGCCCGCGCTCCTGGGAGTTCGCCCATCGCGCGCTGATCAAGTTCGGCGACCGGCGCGACCTGCTCGCCGGAGCGCTCGCCGCCTGCGTCGGACAGGCCGCCGGCGTCGAGTGCGCCGCCTGGCTCGACAGCCTCGATCGCCTGCCGGACATCGACGCGATCGTCGCCGGCCGCCCCGCCGAAGTGCCCGCCGAGATCGACCTGCAGTACGCCGTCGCCGCAGCCCTGGCCGGACGCGCGCTGCGCGCGCGCAGCCAGGCCGACGCCGCCGTCGTCTGGGGCCGCATTCTCGATTACGCGCAGCGCCTGCCGCTCAGGGAAATGGGCGTGATGCTGGTGTCCGACATGCATCGCGCCATCGGCTCGCAGCTGTTCAAGCTGCCGCAGTTCGCACCGTGGGCGAATGCCGTCGCCGACGTCATGCTCTATGAGTGACGACGCCGCCGCGCGGGCGGCCGCCGACAAGCTGGCGGCGGCACGCACGCGCCTGATCCTCGACAAGCCGTTCCTCGGCGCGCTGGTGCTGCGCCTGCCGTTGGCCGCCGCCGGCAGCTGGTGCCGCACGACCGGGACCGACGCGCGCAAGCTCTACTACAACGCGCAATGGATCGCGGGGCTGAGCGCCGCCGAAGTCCAGTTCGCGCTGGCGCACGAGGCGCTCCACTGCGCGCTCGGGCATTTCGCCCGGCGCGGCCGTCGCGTCCAGCGCACATGGGACGTCGCCTGCGATCTCAGCGTGAATCCGCTGCTGCTCGACGAAGGACTGCAGCCGCCGCCCGGCGCGCAGGTGCTCGATCTCTACCGCGGCATGGCGGCCGAGGAGATCTATCCCTGCCTCGACGACAATCCCGACAGCGAGACGCTCGACGACCACGCCTGGGACGGCGACGACGGCGGCCAAGGCCGCGGCGACGATCCGCAGCAATCCGGCGGCAGCGGCGGCGGCGCGACCGCAAGCGGCGGCGGCGCCGGCCGAGGAACCGAGGCGGCGCGCGAGGCCCCGCCGCCGCTGTCGGCGGGCGAACGGGAGCTGCTGCAGCAGCAATGGCAGCGCCACCTTGCGGCCGCCGCGCAGCGCGCGCGCGAAGCCGGGAAGCTGTCGGGCCAGATGGCGCGGCTGACGGAGACCGCGCTGGCGCCGCAGGTGTCGTGGCGCGCGGCGCTGGCCCAGCACCTGACGCAGGCGGCGCGCGACGACTACACCTGGCAGCGCCCGTCGCGCCGCACCGGCGAGGCCGGCGGCGACGCCCTCTTTCCCGCGCTGCGCAGCCATGCCGGCGACATCTGCATTGCGCTCGACACCTCCGGCTCGATCGACGCCGACGACTTCGCGCAGTTCGTCGGCGAGATCAACGCCATCAAGGGCACGCTGGCGGTGCGCGTGACGCTGCTGGCCTGCGACGCAGCGCTGTCGCCCGATTCCCCGTGGGTCTGCGAGCCGTGGGAGGAGCTGCGGCTGCCGCGCCGCTTCGAAGGCGGCGGCGGCACGGCTTTTGCGCCGGTGTTCGAGTGGATCGAGCGCACCGGCCGCTATCCGGATGCACTCATCTATTTCACCGACGCCGACGGGGAGTTTCCCAAGCTGCCGCCGCACTACCCGGTGCTCTGGCTGGTGAAGGGAAAGGCGCCGGTGCCCTGGGGCCGGCGGATTCAGCTGAACTGACATGAGCGCCGAACTGACTCACGAAGACGCGTTGCGGCTCAACGTCCTGCTGGCGGGCGAGGTTCATGCCGTCAGCATCGACGAGAGCACGATGACGCTGCATGCGCTGACGCCGCGCGGCGAAGCCAAGCTGGCGCTGCACGCCGATTGCCGGCCCGACCTCTACCTGATGCGCGTGCGCGAACTGCTCGGCAGCCATGCGCTCGGCTGGCCCGCCGGTTATCCCGGCCACCTGCAGCGCTGGTCGCGCATGGGCCACGGCGGGCCGCGCAACCTCGAAGGGATGCTGAAGCTCGGCACGCCGGAGGCGATCACCGCCGTCGCGCTCGCGCCGAGGCTGACCGACGAGCTGGCGCGGCGCGTCTGGTGGGCGCAGCCGACGATGGAGATCGGCCGCTTCCTGCTCGGCCACGAGACGGTGACAAGAGGCGCGACCGGGCCGCAGGTCGCCGCGTTCATCGTCGAGCATCTGGCCTTCGAGGAGGATCCCGCTGCCGCCACCGACAACGTGCGCGCCGTCATCGCCGCCGACGTGCTCGACGCGGAAAGCCGCGAGACGCTCTGGCGCCGGGCGCTGCGCCGGCCGCACTACCTGCTCGGCTTCCTCGAGCACCGGCCGGACGACCTTCCCGGCGGCACCGCACGGGCGCTGCCGCCCGCGGCCGCGGAACTGGCGCAGAGCGGCAACCCCTGGGCGCGGCAGCTCGCGCGCTGCTACACCGCCAGCGGCCAAAGCTTCCTGCACGCGGCGGAGCTCGCGCTCGAGAAGCCGCCGGGCTACGAAGCGGTCTATCTGGCGCTGGACCTCGTCGGGCGCTACTTCGAGGCCGTGCGCGATGCGGCCGGCCGGGAAGACCTTGCCGATCTCGCCGCCGAGACGCAGGCCATGACGGCGCTCGCGCGCGTTTCGCGGAGCGACGCCCAGCCCATCCTGGCGCGCACCACGGCCGTGGGTCCGCTGATGCGCCGGCAGCTCGAACCGGTGCTGGCGCCGTTGCTCGGCCAGCTGCGGATGTTGCGAGGAATCCAGGCCCGCTTGTGACCGCAGGAAAAGGAGCTCTGCATGAAGATCGAATCGCTCGACGCCGTCTCACCGACCGAACAACGCATTTTCTCCGCGCTGCTGTCGGCGGCCCCAGGACCCCGAATCCGCTTCACCATCGAGCTCGATGCGCTCGCGGCGGCCGCGGCGGAACCCGACGAAGACAAGATCTGCCGCGCATTGATGCGCCTGGCGAAGGAGCAGCTCGCCGTCGAGCAGGCAGGCCCGATCGCCGGCGGCAGTCTGATCGGCGCCATCCAGATCGTGGGCGAGACGGTGATCACCGAAATTTCCGACCTCGCCTACCTGCCGGAGGTCCGGGCCGCCTTGCTGCGGCCGAAGTGCGATGCCTGACGGCCGCGCCCGATCGGTGCCGAACGGCGCTATCCGCGATCGCGGCCCAGCACGCCGCGCAGCGTTTCCTGCAGGTCGGCCGGAATGATGACGGTCTTGGCGTTGGTCGAATCGGCCATCCGGGTCATCGCCGCGATGTACTTCTCGCCGAGCATGTAGCGCATCGGCGCCTCCGCGGTACCGATCGCGACGGTCACGCGCCGGATCGCCTCGGCGCTCGCCTCGGCCAGCGTCACCTGCGCCTCGGCGTCGCGGCGCGCGGCTTCGAGCCGCGCTTCGGCCTGGAGAATCGTCGCTTGCTTGGTGCCCTCGGCCTTGGTCACCATGGCCTTGCGCTCGCGCTCGGCCGAGGCCTGCGCTTCCATCGCCTTCTGCATCGACTCGGACGGCTTGATGTCCTGGATCTCGACCGACTTCACCGTCAGGCCCCAGTCGATCGCCTCGTCGGCGATGCTCTCGCGCAGCCGCGCCTTGATCTTGTCGCGGTTCGACAGCGCCTCGTCGAGGCTCATCTCGCCGATGATCGAGCGCAGCGTCGTCATGATCATGTTGCGGATCGCCTCGGCGAAATCGGTGACGCCGTAGACCGCCTTGATCGGGTCGGTGACCTTGATGAAGGCGATCGCGTTGGTCAGGATCACCGCGTTGTCCTTGGTGATGACTTCCTGCTCCTGGACGTCGAGGATGATGTCCTTGGTCACCAGCTTGTACGCCGTCTGGTCGAGGTAGGGAATGATGATGTTGAGGCCCGGATGCAGCGTGCCGTGGTACTTGCCCAGGCGCTCGACGATCCATTCCTCGCCTTGCGGCACGATGCGCACGCCCTTCAAC
>DAIDAU010000380.1 GCA_027310465.1 Rhodocyclaceae bacterium | reverse complement strand
GCGGCTCTACGCCGAGACCGACTTTCTCGAGCGCATCCGGGAGACCTTCGAGGGCGACTACGAGCTGCACTTCCACCTCGCCCCGCCGCTGGTCGCCAAGCCGGACCCGGTGACCGGACGGATCAGGAAGCGCGAGTTCGGCGCCTGGACGATGACGCTGTTCAAGTGGCTCGCCAAGGCCCGCAAGCTGCGCGGCACGCCGCTGGATCCGTTCGCGCGGCTGCCCGAGCGGCGGGCCGAGCGCAAGCTGCTCGCCGACTACGAGCGCGACCTCGAACGCGCGTTGGCGGGGCTTTCGCGCGGCACCCTCGATGCGGCGGTCGAGCTGGCGAGCCTGCCCGAATCGATCCGCGGCTTCGGCCACGTCAAGGCGCGGAACATCGCCGCCGCCGCGGTGCGCCTGGCCGCGCTGCGCGCCGCCTTGAAGCTGCCGGCGCCCGGCGGCACGCCGGGATAAACTTGCGGCGCCGGCAGCCATGGCGCCGCGCACGACAACGATGAGAACGGACGAGCGACCGGAAGAGGACAGCGGGACGACCGAGCACCCAGGCCTGATGGAGCGTCTGGGACATGCGGTCACCGAGCGCGAAGTGCACCTGCTCGACCGCACCATCGGCCTGTTCCAGCGCTGGCGCAATCGCCTCGAACCGCCGGCCGAGGAAGACGACCGGCGCGGCGGCCGCCGCGGCGCCCAAGCCGAAGCGGCGCCCGCCGCAGCGCCGCCCGCGCCCGCGCGCGGGCGCCTGCGCGGCTTCCTGATCGTCGTCGCGCTGCTGCTCGCCGCCGGCTTCGCCGGCATGTCGTTCTCCTACGCGCTGCTGCGCAAGACGCTCGAATCCGACGGCGTCATCATCGACGATCTGCGCGATCAGCTCTCGCAGATGGAGAAGGACGACGCGCGCAAGCTGTCGATCCAGGCCAGGGACCAGAACCAGCTCGCCGAGCAGAGGAAGACGATCCGGGAGCACGAAGCGAAGCTCCAGGAATACGAAGACCAGCTGGCGCAATTGCGCCAGCAAGTGGCCGCCCTCACCGCGCCGCCGCCCCGGCCCGACGCGGCAGCGACGGCCGGGTCCCGCCAGGCGCGGGCCGCCCTGCGCGCGGCGCCGCAGAAGACCGGCAACTGCGTCGCCACCGGCAGCACAGCCGCCGCCGATCTGGCGCGCTGCGTCGAGAACTTCAACCGGCCGTGAAGAGGGCCGAACCCGCCGCGTCGCCGCTGCGCGATGCCGTCCTCGCGCAGCTGCTCGGCGGCCTCATGGCGGCCGCCCTCATCTATCTGGCCTGGCCCCGGCTCTGGGACATCCCGCTGGCGGCCGCCGCCGTCCAGGGCGCGTGCGCGGCGCTGGCGGCCTACAAGCTCGAATCGCCGCCGTGGTGGATCGCCATCCATCTGCTGTTCGTCCCGCTGGTGGTCGCGGCCGGCACGCTGAGCATCGCGCCGGCCTGGTACCTGGCGGCCTTCGTCGTCTCGCTGCTGGTCTTCTGGCGCACCGACAAGAGCCGCGTGCCGCTGTACCTGACCAACGCCACGGCCGCGGCAGCCGTCGCCGGCCTGCTGCCGTCCCGGCCGTGCCACGTGCTCGACGTCGGCTGCGGCGACGGCGGGCTGCTGCGCCAGCTCGCGCGGGCCCGACCGGACTGCGAATTCGTCGGCGTCGAGCACGCGCCGCTGCCCTGGCTGCTGGCGCGTCTGCGGACGCTGCGCCTGCCCAACGTCACGATTCGCTACGGCGACTTCTGGTCCCAGCATCTGGGGCTGTTCGACGTCGTCTACGCCTTCCTTTCCCCGGCGCCCATGCCGATGCTCTGGCAAAAGGCGGTCGAGGAGATGAATCCCGGCGGCCTGCTGGTGAGCAACAGCTTTCCGGTGCCCGACGTCGAAGCCGAACGCACCGCGAGCGTCGACGACCGCCGCGCCACCCGGCTCTATGTCTATCGGCTAGGCAAATAACAGCGCGAATTCCACGCAATTCCGTCCATCCCCGCTCCTTGCCATGGCGAATAATCCGGCCTTGGGAAGCAGCAAGGAGTCAGTAATGGCGGACATCGTTTGCGTCATCGGCAACAAGGGCGGCACCGGCAAGACCACGCTTTCGCACATGCTGTGCCAGGGCATGGGACTGCTCGGCCAGCGCTCGGTCTGCGTGCTGACCGATACCTACCGCGAGCCGCTCGATCCGGCCGGCCGGCGCTACCTGGTCGCCGACGCGCGCAGCCGCGAGGCCCTGGGCAAGGTCGTCGACAAGATCCGCTCGCTCAAGGCCTGGATGGGCGTCATCGACGGCGGCGGCAACCGCACGGAAATGGACCGCCGGCTCTACGGCCTCGCCGACCTCGTGCTGCTGCCCTTCCGCGATTCGCACGAGGACATCCGCACCGTCGTGCGCGATCTCGAGATGTTCCCGCACGCCTACGCCATTCCGAGCCAGTGGCCGACCAACGTCTGGCAGCGCGAGGCGGCCGACAGCACCGTCGCCGACCTGCTGGCGCCGTATCGCGACCGCATCCTGGCGCCGGTCGCGACGCTTTCGGCTACCAAGCTGCTGCTGCAGAAGAACCTTCCCGCGGGACTGCCCAGTCCGCTCGGCAACGCCTGCCGCGGCGTCGCGCGCCAGGTGATGGACCTCTTGCAGAT
>DAIDAU010000362.1 GCA_027310465.1 Rhodocyclaceae bacterium | reverse complement strand
GCGCTGGAACGATCCCGAAATGCGGCGCTGGGAAGGCGATTCGGGTAGCCTGCACAGCGTGAACTGGGCGTCCTGAGCAGAGCCGGCGCCGGCTTGCGATGTCCGCGTCGTTCGGACGCGCGATGCTGTTTTCGCGCCTCGCAGTCTTCGGCGGCTGCGCGCTGCTCGCGGTTCTGGGCGCCGTCTATACGGTGCTGATGCCCGACATGGACCGCAGCATGGCGGAAATGATGGCCGTCGCCGAAGGCGGCTGGCGTCCGTGGTCGGGTATCGAGGCGGGATTCACACTGTTGATGTGGATCGCCATGATGGTGGCGATGATGACGCCGTCTGCGGTGCCGATGCTGGCCGTCTTCGACCGCGTCGCGCGCGGGCGCGACGGCGGCGGCGCCGCGACGGCAGCGTTCTTCTCCGGCTATCTCGCGCTGTGGGGGTTGTTCAGCATCGCCGCGACGACGGCGCAAGCTGCGCTGCATGCCTGGGCGCTGCTGTCGCCCGGCATGACGAGCGTCAGCCGAAGCTTGAACGGCCTTCTGCTGCTCGCCGCCGGGGTCTATCAGTTTTCGCCGCTCAAGCGCGCCTGTCTCGCGAAGTGCCGCTCGCCGCTCGGCTTCCTGCTGTCCGAATGGCGCAGCGGGCTCGGCGGGGCGTTCGTCATGGGCCTGCGTCACGGCCTCTATTGCGTCGGCTGCTGCTGGCTGCTGATGGCCTTGCTGTTCGTCGGCGGCGTCATGGATCTGCGCTGGATCGCCGCGCTCGCGGTGCTCGTCCTGCTCGAAAAGACGGCGCCGACGGAGCGCCTGGCGCCGCTGCTCGGCGCGGGCCTGATGGGCTGGGGCGCGTGGCTGCTGGCCGCCTGAGCTCGTCCGCGTACCGCGCTCAGAGCAGGCCGGTTATCCAGGCGGCGGCTGCGAGACCGAAAGCGGCGAGCAGCGCAAGCGCGGCGGCGGGCGCGAGGCTGCCCTTGCCGCGCACCAGCGACACCGTGTAGGCGGCCTTGAGGAGATTGTTGGACGACGCCGCGATCAGCACGGCGGCGGCGCCGGCCGAAACCGGCAGAGTGCCGGCGCGTTCCTGCGCGACGCTGAGGACGAAGGGATCGATGTCGGAGAATCCGACGACGGCGGCGAGACCGTAGGTGCCGCTGACGCCGAATTGCGCATTGACCCAGTTCGAAGCCACGGAGATGACGACGAACAACACGGCGAACACCAGCGCCGCGTTCAGTTCGAGCGGGTTGGTCGGCACCGTCGTGCCCAGTTGCGTCGTGCCCACGCGCGACGGAATGCCGCGCAACGCGGCGAGCACCGTGCCGATCGCCGCGAGGATCAGCAGCATCGGCGCCAGTGCCACCGCCAGCGCCCAGTTGAGCAGGGCGATGATGGCGAGCAGCCGCACGTACATGACGGCGGTCGCGAGCACGATGCCGGTCTGCGCCATGCGCAGGGCTTCGGGATCGGTGCCGGCGCGCTTGGCCAGCACGACGGTGGTCGCCGTCGAGGAATAGAGCCCGCCGAGCAGCGCGACCCACCAGCCCGCGCCCTGCGGCGCGACGTAGCGTTGCAGCAGGTAGCTGGCGTAGGACACGGTGCACACGGCGAGCACCGCGAGCCACACCTGGTGGGGCGTGATCTGCGTCAGGGTGGTCACCGGCTGGTTCGGCAGGATCGGCATGATCAGGCCGGTGAGGATCAGGAACTTGCCGGCGGTAACGATTTCGGCCAGCTCGATGCGCCGCGCAAGTTGGTGCAGCCGTTCGCGCGCGGCGAGCAGCAGCACGGCACCAACCGTGACGGCGATGGCGACCCACGACGGCCCGATCATCACGGCCGGGCCGATCAGGTAGGCCAGCACGTTGCAGATCGGCACCATCAGGCCGGCGTTCGAATGGCCTTCGCTGCCGGCCTCCCTGACCTGGCTCCAGTAGTAGGTCGTGAGCCAGGCGCCGAGGATCAGCAGGCCGACGCTGAAGGGCAGCAGGCGCTCGGCATCGGCGCGGTAGAGCAGGGCGCCGGCCAGTGCCAGCAGCGGAAAGGTGCGCACTCCCCCCGGGCGCTCCTTGCCGCCGCGGGAATAGAAGTCCTCGAAGGCCAGGCCGAAAAAGAAGCCGAGGGCGAGGACCAGGAAGAAGTCGGCGAAGAGGCTCATTTCGGGCGACATGGAACGAATCTACACCATGGGCCGGCGGGGTGTTGCCGGTATGAAGAAATGGGTTAAACTTCCTATCATCCTTCGATCGCGGGATTCGCCATGGATGCGCTGCCCCAAGACATCGCCGCACTGAGCCTGCTGGTGTTCGTGCTCGGCATGAAGCACGGTTTCGACGCCGACCACCTGGCGACGATCGACGGGTTGACGCGTTTCAATGCGCGCGGCAATCCGCGGCTGGCGCGCTTCTGCGGCGCGCTGTTCTCCCTCGGCCACGGCGCCGTCGTCGTCGCCGTCGCGCTGTTCGTCAGCACGCTGGCGACGCACTGGCAGACGCCCGCCTGGCTGGAGAGCGCCGGGGCCTGGGTGTCGATCGCCTTCCTGCTGGCGCTCGGCGCGATCAACATCCACGCCGTGCTGCGCAGCGCGCCGGGCCAGATCGTGCAGCCGATCGGCCTCAAGGGACGCTTCCTCGGCCGCCTGGCGCAGGCTTCGAGCCCGTGCTGGATCGCGCTGGTCGGCGCGCTGTTCGCGCTGTCCTTCGACACCGTCAGCCAGGCGGCGCTGTTCGCCTTGACGGCGACGCACTTCGGCGGCTGGCGGCCGGCGCTGATGCTCGGCCTGCTGTTCATGCTGGGCATGCTGGTCACCGACGGCATCAACGGCTTCTGGATCTCGCGCCTGATCCGCCGCGCCGACGAGGTCGCGGTGCTCGCCTCGCGCCTCATGAGCCTGGTGGTCGGCGGCATGAGCCTCGCCGTCGGCGCCTTCGGCGTCATGAAACTGTCGCTGCCGGCCGTCGACAATTGGAGCGACGACAAGGAGTTGATGTTCGGCGGCGGCGTGATCGCGGTCGTCGCCTGCGGCTTCCTGGTGGCGATGCGCCTGGCGCGCGCGCCCGCCGTCGCGCTCGTCCGCGAACGCTAGCTGCCGCACGCGGCGCCGCGCGGCGATAATGCGCGCATGAGCCAGCCCGTCTTCGATCCCGGTGCCGTCCACGTCAGCCTGCGCTGGCGGGACGGCCGTGCCCGCGACGTCGCCGTGCGCGTCGCGCGGCCCACGGCGGCGGCCATGCTGCGCGGCCGCAACGCCGAGGAGGCGGTGCGCATGCTGCCCCTGCTGTATGCGATCTGCGGCGTGGCGCAAGGCGTCGCCGCGCGGCTCGCGCTCGCCGCGGCGCGCGGCATGGCGCCCGAGCCCTTCCAGGACGCCGCCGTGCTGGCGGAGGCGCAGCGCGAGCACCTGTGGCGGCTGCTGCTCGATTGGCCGCAGGCTCTGGGATTCGAGCGGCAGGAGGCGCTGTTCGTGGCGGGGCGCAAGAAGCTCCAGGACGGTTCTTTCGCGGCCTGGGCGCGCGATGCGCTGCGCCGGCATCTCGAGCGGATCGAGAGCGCGTCGCAGCGGCTCGATGAGTTCGAACTCGCCGACGACCGCCCGTTGCCGCCGCTGACCGCCGCCGAGACTGTCGCCCTGTGGCCGCGCCTCGATGCCGCTTTCGCGGCGGCGCCCGAGTATCGCGGCGCGCCGGCCGGCACGGGGGCCTGGGTGCGGCATGCCGCGGCGCGATCGCGCGGGCCGCTGGCGGCGCGGCTGATGGCGCGCGCGGCGGACCTCACGACGCCGCAGGGG
>DAIDAU010000358.1 GCA_027310465.1 Rhodocyclaceae bacterium | reverse complement strand
GCCATGCTCGCCATGTTCGTCCGTGGACCGGCAATCATCGCCCTCGCTGCGACGTGCCTTGGGACTACGTGCCGCGTCGGCGCAAATAGGCTGCCGTCATTCTTCCGCCGCGGCCGAGACGGATTGAGCGCGCGTCACCTGCGCCTGGATTTCCGCAATCAGCACCTCCAGATCGACCGGCTTGAACAGCACCTTCCACGCGCCGAACGCCGCATCGAGGTTTGCCGCGTCGACCGTCTCGCCGGTGAGCAGGATCGCCTTCGGCGGATGCGCGACGCGTTTGCGAACGGCCTCGAGAAACTCGATGCCGTTCATGCCCGGCAGCCGATAGTCGACGATGTAGAAGTTCGCCGTCTCGACGAAGGCATCCGCGAGCGCTTCTTCGGCCGTGCGGAAAACCGCGATCTCCATGCCGCAGGCGCCGAGCGAAAGCTCCACCGCCTTCGCTGCCATCAGGTCGTCTTCGATCACGGCGACGCGAATGCCGGCCAGCGCCGACGGCTGCAGGAAGTCGTTCGCTTCCAGGGCACCGCTGTCCGAGGCCGATTCATCGGCCATCGGCAGGCTTAGCTCGAACATCGACCCTTGGCGCATCCGCGAGTGGCACCCGATCCGTCCGCCGAGAATCGCGGCGACTCGCCGCACGATGGACAGGCCGAGGCCGAGCCCCTTGGTGCTGTCGCGCTGCGGATTGCTGACCTGGAAATACTCGTCGAAGATGGTGCGCAGATGCTCGGGAGCGATGCCGATGCCGGTGTCCCAGACCTGAAGCAGCACGCGATCGCGGCGGCGGCGGGCGGCGACCAGGATGCCGCCATGGTCCGTGTACTTGAGGGCGTTGTCGATCAGGTTGCGCAGCAGGCCGTGCAGCAGCTTGGCGTCCGTGTGCAGCGCGAGCGTCCGGTGCGGGAAGAACAGCTTGAAGCGCAGGCCCTTGGCCAGGGCCAGCGGCGCGAACTCGGCTTCGATGGTGCCGAGCAGGTCGCGCACCTGGATCATCTCCGGATGCGGCTTGACCATGCCGCCGTCGAGCTTTGAGACGTCGAGCAGGACGTTGAGGATTTCCGCCAGGCTGCGCGTCGATTGCGCCAGATAGTCGGTGATGCGGCGCTGCTCGCCGTTCAGCGCGGTCTTGCTGAGCGCGTCCTGGAACAGCCGCATGGCCTGGATCGGCTGGCGCAGGTCGTGGCTCGCCGCGGCCAGGAAGCGCGACTTCGCCAGGTTGGCCTGCTCGGCGCCTTCCTTGGCGGCGGAAAGCTCCGCCGTGCGTTCAGCGACGAGGCGCTCCAGCTCGCTCTGATAGGTCTGCAGCGACTGCCGGCTGGCGTCGATCTCTTCGAGCAGCGCGTTGAAGTTGCTGACCATGTCGCCGATCTCGTCGTCCGCGGCCGGGATCGGACGCGGACGGAAGTCCTGCCGCAGCCGCGCGTCCCGCGCCACTTCCGCCAGCAGGCGGACCGGCAGGATGATGCGGTCGAGGAAGCGCATGGCGAGCAGCAAGGCCAGCGCGCCGGCGCTGAGGCCGACGAAGATGGTGGCGGCCATCGTCGTCAGATAAGTGCGCCAGTAGGCGTCGAGGCGCGCCTGCAGGTAGACGGTGCCAATGGCAAGGTCGTCGACGATGATCGGCAGGTGAACCGTCGCCGTCCCGGCGAGCGGCCCGATCTCGGGCGAGGAAGGCTTGATGTCGGCGTCGGTCGCCGGCAGCAGGCTCGCATCGCCGTAGCTGGCAAGGCGCGCGCGGTTGTTCGGATAGACGGCGGCAGCCTGGATCTCGGGATAGGCTTCGAACATCCGCAGCACGTCGCGCGCCGCCCCGGCATCGCGAAACGCCACCGCGGCGCTGGCCGCCGTGCCTGCCGCATTGCCGGCGGCCTCCAGGCTGCGCCGGATGTCCTTGCGCACCGCGTCGAGCATCAGGATGGCATCGCTGACCAGCGCCAGCCCGATGCCGAGCAGCACCGCCGTCATGGTGAGCCGGATGATGGGAAACCGGATCGAGCGGCGATCGAAAATCGATCCGGGGCCGGTCAGCTTACTCATGGATTCGCCTCGCCAAGCGCAATAGTTGGGGGGACATATGGAAATGCGCGAGACGCGCCTGTGCCAGATTGATCTCGAAGCGGGTACCGTCGTTCTGCAGGTCCATCTCTATCATGCCGCCGTCCGCGACGAAGCCGCGATAGCTGCCGATGGTGAGCGGCGTGCCGATGCCGCGGCTCTCGAGCGCGGCGTTCCAGCGCTGGCGGGAATCGACATACAGCACCTGGCAGTTGTCTCTGTGCTCGTCGAGCCGCACGACGGCGAGCTCGCGGCTGCCGATCCTGCGGCCGGACAGGGCCGCCAGCGCCTCCGCTTGGGCAGGCTCGCCGACCGAATAGCAGAGGCGCAGGCGCTGCGTGTCGGCAACGGCCTCGGCCGGAAATTCGGTGAATTTGAGAAAGTTGAACACCATCGCGGCGCGCACCGCTTCCTCGGCCGCCGGCTGAGCCGCCGCCGGCCGGCACAGGCAGGCGATCGCCAGCAGCAGCGCGGCTAGGGGAAGGCGGACCATGCGATCATGTCGGCGGATGTCGATGTCCCGATGCGCTAGAAGCGGTACCGCGCCTCCGCGTAGAAGTTGCGTCCCGGCAGGGGCAGGTTGTCGGGCAAGCCGCTGCTGACGTATTCGCGCGCAGCGACCTTGCCCAGGTTGCGGATCGAGGCGGCGAATTCCCAGTCGCGCGCCAGGGCGCAACGCAGCGTCGTGTCGACAATCGTGTAGGCGCCGATCGGCGTCGGCGCCGTCGCGGGAAGCAGATGCGGTCCGATCCGGGTGGCCTGGACGTCCCAGTTCCATTTCGGCATGAAGGCCCAATCGCCGCGCAGGTAGGCGGTCTGCTTCGGCACGTTGAAGCTGCGCAGCGGCGAATAGTCCTCGATGCGGTTGTTGGCGTAGCCGGACAGCCGCAGCGTTGGGCTCACCTGCCACTTCGCCTCCAGCTCGATGCCATGCGCGGCCATTTTGCCGACGTTCTGATATTTGAAGCTCGCATCCTGTCCGATGACGTCGTACTGCGCGAAGCGGTAGAGGTCGGCGCCCAGCGTCAGATCCCGCGACGCCGAATAGGTGAAGGACAGGTCCACGGTCTTCGAGCGCTCGGGCTTCAAATTGGGATTGCCGATGGCGACGTTCGGGGCGTTCGAATAGAGTTGAAGATACGACGGCGCGACGAAGGCCTGCCCGTACATCAGCTTGGTGACCAGCCGATTCGTGCTCTGCCAGACCAGCGCCAGGCGCGGATTGGTCGTGCCGCCGAAATCGGAGTAGCGGTCGTGGCGCACGCCGGCCGTGAGTTCCCAATGGGCGGCGATCGTCCAGATGTCCTGCAGGAAGACGTAGCGGATG
>DAIDAU010000327.1 GCA_027310465.1 Rhodocyclaceae bacterium | reverse complement strand
GTATTCGACGAAGCGCGTCTTGCCGCAGCCGGTCGGGCCCTTCAGCAGCGTCGGCAGCTTGCGGCGCCAGGCGGCCTCGAACAGCGCGATCTCGTCGCCGCTGGAACGATAGTAAGGCTCCTCGCCGATGACCTCCAGTTGCGGAGCCAGCGTATGCGGCGCCGACGCGGAAGACGCTTTCGCTGTCGTCATGGCGCTCCGCGGATCAGCCGAGCGCCGCCATCGCCGCGGCGTAGTTCGGTTCGTTCTTGATCTCGGCAACCAGCTCGGTGTGCAGCACCTTGTCGTTCTCGTCGAGCACGACGACCGCGCGCGCGGCCACGCCCTTCAGCGGGCCGGAATTTATCGCGACGCCGTAGCGCTCGAGGAATTCCCGGCCGCGCATCGTCGACAGCGTGACGACGTTCTGCAGTCCTTCGGCGCCGCAGAAGCGGCTCTGCGCGAACGGCAGGTCGGCGGAGATGCAAAGCACGACGACGTTCGGCTTGTCGTTGGCCTGCTTGTTGAACTGGCGCACCGACATCGCGCAGGTCGGCGTGTCGAGGCTCGGGAAGATGTTGAGGACCTTGCGCTTGCCGGCGAACTTCGCCAGCCCGACGTCCGCTAGGTCCTTGGCGACCAGCGAGAAATCCGGAGCTTTCTGGCCCTTTTGGGGAAGATTGCCGGCAACTTCGACGGGGTTGCCGCCCAGCGTGACGGTATTCGACATGATGTTTTCTCCGTTGGCGATCGCGCCGTCTTCGTGCGGCGCGCGAACCCTGAGAATACAGGGCTTCCTGGCTTCAGGCTACCCTGCTGTCGTAGGGCTTTCTGCCGCTTCCCCGCCTGCCTTGACGACGCCATCCAGCAGCTTGCACATGCGTGTCCAATGGGAGCCTTCCCAGAACACGCCGCCGCAGACGTCGCAGGTGCTGAAACGCTCGTAGCGCCCGAGGATGCGCGGCGGCACGCGGCCGGCCACCAGCGCCTTGTCGATGGCGCGCAGCGGCACGTTGCAGTTGAGGCAAAGGCAGAGCGGCCGGATGCCGGAGGCGAGATCAAGGCGATCGAAAATCTCGCGCAGCTGCTGGGCGGGCTTCAACGCCCGCACGTAGCAGCCGTGGCTGACGTTGCGACGCTTGAGCAATTCGCGATCGCGCGTCAGCACGATGCGGCCTTCGCGTTCGGCGATCGCCGCGATGTCGAGATCGGCAAAGTTGTTGTCGTACAGGGTGTCGAAACCGCTCATGCGCAGCAAGCGCGCCAACCCGCCCAGATGGGCGTCGGCGATGAAGCGCACGACGCGCAGCGGCTGCTCGCGCACGCGCAGCAGCGGCCTGATATCGAGGCTTTCGAACTTGGGATAGACGGCGACGCGATCGCCGTCGGCCAGCAGCCGGTCGAAGCCGACCGATTCGCCGTTGACCAGGATCAGCTCGACTTCGGTATGCGGCACGCCGAGCGCCTCGATCATGTGCTTGGTGGTCGCCGCCCGCGCGCATTTCGAGGCGAACTCGTGCCGCCGATGCTGGGGCGCAAGGAAATCGTTCAACTCCTCATAAAAGCGGAAAGTCGCCGTCACCATGCTTGGCAGCATAGCTCGGTTCAGCCCGGAAGGATCTCGAGCTTGTTGACCACCTTATCCACGGCGAACAGGTACCACGCGTCCTGCTCGGCGCGCTCGCGCTCATTCTCCGACCAGACCTGCCCTTCCAGCGTCACGATGCGGTCGCGCGCGCCGATGCCGATCTGATCGGCATGGACGTAGGGATCGGATTCGAGGACGAGCTTCAGCGCCTCGGCGATTTCCTCGTCGTTGTCCTCCTCCGGCGGCGAGACCTCGAGATTGTTGATGACGTCCCGGCAGCCACGGGCCCACCACGCTAGCACGCCGGCCAGCCGCTTGTGCGACAGGCTGATGACGTTGCCCCACAGCGTTACAACGCCGTCCGCGACATCGACTTCGATGGCGCCGCTCGCGCTGATGCCCGGCTCGCGCAGGACTTCGAGCTGGTACTTGATGCGCGCCGCGATGCCGCAATTCTGGAAGTCGATGTCGCGCAGCAGCCAGCGGCAGACGGCGTCGCGCGTCGCACCGTCTCCGAGCGGCGGTCCGGCATCGACGCGCATGCGATCCACGACCGGCATGCCTGTCGCGGCGCTCGCCGCCGCACCGCAGGCGAGTCTCTTGGTCCGAATATCCGGCACTTCGCCCTCCAGAACCACGGCGCCGTCGGCCCAACGGACGTCGATCGGACCGCCCTGGATGCCGACTCCCGCCTCGTGCTCGATGGCCGCCTGAACCTGCTTGATGACCGCGTCCCTGCTCTGCATGGTCCGTCTCCTTTCGACTGCGCTTCCGCGCCAAGACGTCTGGTAAGACAGGAGGCCGCAGCCGGCGTTCCGGCCAGGTCCGGGAAAGGCCGGATATCGCTCCAATGGGGTGTTCCGAGAAGGGTCCGGCTGTGCTCAAATGCGCGATTGCGGCACGCCGGAACGTATGGAAGCAAATTCCGTCGCCTTAGACCCAAGGTCATGACATGAAGATAGCGGTAAGCGAACTGATCGTCAGATTCATGGAGAGACTAGGCATCGGCCGCGTATTCGGCATGCCGGGCGCGCACATCCTGCCCGTCTACGATCGCTTGTACGACTCCAAGATCGGCAGCATCCTGGTCAAGCACGAGCAGGGCGCGGCGTTCATGGCTTGCGGCTACGCACGCGCCTCGGGGAAGATCGGCGCCTGCATCACGACCGCCGGCCCCGGCGCCACCAATCTCGTCACCGGCATCGCCAACGCCTTTGCCGAGAAGCTGCCCGTGCTCGTCATCACCGGCGAAACATCGACCTACATCTTCGGCAAGGGTGGCCTGCAGGAGAGTTCCGGCGAAGGCGGCGCGATCGACCAGGCCCTGCTGTTCGGCGGCATCACCTGCTATCACAGGATCGTCGAACGCACCGACTATCTGGCCCAAGTGCTGAAACAGGCCACCAAGATCCTGCTGGCGCCGGATTCCGGCCCGGTACTGCTCAGCTTTCCCTACAACGTGCAGAAGGAACTCGTCGACGAGGACATCCTGGACAGCATCCGCTTCGCGCCCGACGCGCAGCCGATCTGCAATCGCTTCGCCGCCTCCGCCGACATGGCCCGCATGATCACGGCCGCGCGGCACCCGGTGATCGTCGCCGGCCACGGCTGCTTTCTTGCCGGCGCCGACGAGCAGCTGCGGACCCTGAGTCTCCAGCGGAACATACCCGTCGCCACCACGCTGAAGGCCAAGGGCCTGATCGACGAGAACTCGCCTCTGGCGCTGGGAAGCCTCGGCATCACCTCCGACGGCGAAGCGTTCCGGCATATCGCGGAGCGCGCCGACCTGGTGATCTTCCTCGGCGCGAGTTTCAACGAACGCACGAGTCATCTGTGGGACGCCCGCTTGCTCCAAGGCAAGGAGATCGTCCAGGTCGATCACGACGGGGATCAGCTCGAAAAGGTCTTCATCGCGGACTTGGCGATCCACGGCGACATTCGCGCCGTGCTGAACGACGTGCTGCTGCACATCGGCGACGCGGCGGGCGAAGGCAGCGACGCTGCGTCGCCGCGCCGGGACGCGCCGATGCCGGCGCACTTCGCGGTGGTCGCCCGCTTCCTCGATGCAGTCGTCGCCAAGTTTCCCGACGGCGCGCAGATCTTCGACGACAACATCATTCTGGCGCAGACCTATTTGAAGGCGTCTCCCAAGCACCGCTACTTTCCCAACACCGGCGTCTCCTCGCTCGGCCATGCCATTCCCGCGGCGCTCGGCGCCCGCTGCAGCGTCGCTGCGCCGACCTTCGCGATCCTCGGCGACGGCGGCTTCCAGATGTGCTGCATGGAACTCATGACGGCGGTGAACTACCGCATCCCGCTCAACGTCGTGATGATCAACAACGGCACCCTCGGCCTGATCCGCAAGAACCAGTTCCAGCTCTACCACGAGCGCTACATCGACTGCGATTTCGTCAACCCCGACTACGCCCTGCTCGCCCGCTCCTTCGGCATCGCGCATTGGCGCGTCGAAACGGTCGACGATGTGGAGCGGCTCTTCGCCAGTGCCGATCTGACCGGCGGCATCAATCTGATCGAGATCGTCTGGGACAAGAATGTCTTCCCCGCCTACAAATCCGACCGCTGAGCCGGACGGAGAGGCCCGCCATCGCTTCATCGTCGTCGTCCCGGTAGCCGACCGGCCCCAGCATCTGCGCGCCTGCCTCGACAGCCTGCTCGAACTCCAGCGGCGCCATCCCTACGGCGACGGCAGCCGGATCAGCGTCCTGATCGCCGACGACAGTGACGATCCGCGCTACCTCGCCGACAACCGGGCCTTGGCCGCCCACTACAGCGCACTCGGCGTACCGTGCGTCCATTTCGGTCCCGACGAGCAGGCGGATCTTCTCGAATCGCTCGGCGAAATCCGGCAAGCGATCGTCAGCGTCGTCGGCGATGCGCCGCGCGAGCGCTTCGGCCACAAGGGCCAGGGCGTCATGCGCAACGTCGCCTACCTCAAGCTGGCGCGGATGCTCGGCGACGATCCGGACGACAGGACGCTCATCTGGTCCATCGACAGCGACCAGGAGTTCAGGGTGAAGGTGGCCGCCGCGGGCGGCGACGAGGATGCCTACCGCGTCGACTTCTTCCATGCGCTCGACGCGATCTTCAGCCGCACCGACGCCCTGGTGCTGACGGGCAAGGTCGTCGGCGATCCGCCGGTATCGCCGGCCGTCATGACAGCCAACTTTCTCGACGACGTAATCGGATTTCTGCAGCGGATGTCCGGCTGCGATCCCGACGCCGAGTGCTCGCATCATGAGAGCTCGACGCGACGCCAGGGCGAGGCCGCTTATCACGACATGGCCGATCTTTTCGGATTCGCGCACGCCGACGCCTACCGCTACCGCTGCACGCTGAAGGGCAAGCACAGCGAGGCCGATTGCTTCGCCCATTTCGCTTTCCGCCTGGCCGGCTTCTTCCATGGCGAGCATCCGACGCGCGTCTCCTATTACGTGCCGGACGATCCGCTCGCGTCCGTGCAGCCCGCGCGCACCGTCTATGCCGGCAACTACGTGTTCCGGCCGGCGGCGCTCGAATACTTCCTGCCCTTCGCGAACCTGCGCTTGCGCATGTCGGGGCCGACGCTCGGACGGCTCATCCGCGCCCGGATCGGCGCGCGCTTCGTTTCCGCGAACCTGCCGATGCTGCACAAGCGCACTGTCGACGGCACGGCGCAGGCCGAGTTTCGTCCCGGCATTCGCGTCGCCGCGCAGGCGGTCGACATGAGCGGCGAGTTCGAGCGCCAGTTCTACGGCGATGTGATGCTGTTTTCGATCGAGCGCCTGACCGCCGCGGGCTATCCGCAGCAGCCGATCGCCGACAAAATGTTCGCCGAGACGTTCGACGGCGTGCGCGAGGAAATGCTCGGCCGCTACAACGCCCGGCACGAAGCGATCCGCGACAAGCTGCGGCAGACCGAAACGCTGCTGCGCGATCCGGCGCAATGGTGGAATTGTGCGGCGCGGCAAGCCGCGGCCGTTGCCGACTTCGCAGCCTTCTGCGGCAACGTCGCCCGCAACTTCAGCGCCGACTCGGCGGCATGCCTGCGCATCAACGACGCCGACGCATGGGGCGCATGGCGCGACAAGCTGCTCGACGCCGCTGCGCGCTATCCGGCGGCCTGCCGGACGTGGCAGCAGGTTCTGTCCGCGTCGATGCCATGATGCGCCGGCTTCGCCATTGGCTGCATCGGCGCCGCCGGCCGCAACGCTTTGCCCTGCTCGACGAGTTGCTGCGCGATCAGCCGTCGAACCGCGAACAGGCGCTGCGCAGGCGCGAGGACGATCTGCGCCGCATCGTGCAGTTCGCCGCCGCCAACACCGACTATTATCGCGACCGCCTTGCGCAGGCGCGGATCGACGCGGCGGGGAGGTGGGCGATCACGGATCTGCCGCTGCTGCGCAAGGAGGACGTGATCCGCCGCCTCGACGGAATGCTCGCGCGCGGCGCACGCGAGCACGCGAAGGTCGGCTGTACGGGCGGCTCGACCGGAAAGCCGCTCGCGTTCTGGTACGACGACTTCAAGCACGAGCTGATGCGCGCCGGCATGTGTCGCGCCTACATGGGCTCCGGCTGGCGCCCGGGCGAAAAGATCCTGAACTTCTGGGGCGCGCGCCAGGATACTGTCACCGGCGGCGTCTTCGGCGGCGGCTGGGAAGATTTCATCGCGGCCGAGAGGACCGTCTCGGCCTACGAATACACCCAGGCACAACTCGACCGGTGGGCCGATACCGTGCGCCGCTATCGCCCGGTCCTGCTGCACGGCTATGCGTCGGTGCTCGCCGAGCTGGCGCGGCATGTCCTGTCGAAGCGAAGCGAAATGCCGCACAGCCTGCTCGGCATCTATCCGACCGTCGAGGTGCTCGACGACAGCCAGCGCGAGCTGATGGAGCGTGCCTTCGGTTGCAAGGTGTTCAACCAGTACGGCAGCCGCGAGATTCCTAACATCGCCTGCGAATGCCGCAAGGGCAACATGCACGTGTTCAGCGACATGGTCTATCTCGAATCGCTGCGCGACGGCGACGAAGACAAGCTGATCGTGACCTCGCTGACCAACCGCCTGATGCCGTTCATCCGCTACGACATCGGCGACTCGGGCCGCCTGCTGGAAGGCGGATGCGACTGCGGCTGGCCGTTCCCGTTGATGGAGATGGGCATGTGCCGGCGCAACGATCTCATCCGCACGCGCGACGGCAAGACCTTCCATCCTTCGTATTTCAATCGCCTGCTCTACGGCTTGACGCAGATCGAGCAGTATCAGTTCGTGCAGGAGGCGCCGCATCGCATCGTCTTGAACCTGGTCGCGCCGGCTCCGCTGGATGCGGCTGTCGCGTCAGGCCTGGACGAAAGCATTCGCCGCGAGGTCGACGCAGAGATGGAATTCCGATTGAATTACGTTTCCGAAATACCGCGCACGGCTTCCGGCAAGCATCGTTTCGTGCTGAGCCGGTGCGCTTGAGGAAGGCGCACCGGCAGCACCGAGCTCGTTACCTTCCGATTTGCCGGCTGACGGCGTTTTCCTGCTGGTTCAGGGTGCGCTGTTCCTGCTTGGTGATGTGCCCGCCGTTCTGCGAGGCCATCGTGCGCTCTTCCCTGCGAATCTGGCGGTCCTCCTTCTTCAGCTTGCCGGCTTCGGCCTTGCTCATGTCGCCTTCCTTGACCTCGGCGTTGATGCGCCTGTTCTGGTTTTCCAGGCGTTTGTTGACTTCGGCGCGGCGCGGATGCTCCTTCTGCCACTCGGTCTGCGCCATGGCCTGACCCGCGGCGGCGGCGATGAAGAGGCTGCTCAGGGCCAAGAGGCCGTATTTTCTGCTGGTCGACATGCGTGCTCTCCTTTTGCGGTTGTCCGGCCTGGCGCCGGATGTATCGATTAACGCGCCATCGCGGCGACGGCGCACAGGAGTTTGTAACGCGGTGTAATCAGCTTCGGCCGGCGAGGCTCATTACTCGTCTTCGAACGGATAGTCGCCGTCTTCCATGTTTGCCAGGCGTTCGGCCGCTTCGCGCTCTTCCTTCATGCGCTTTTCCTTGACCTTGTCGACACGTGCCTTCGCGGCATCCGGGTTGAGCGGAATCGTCTCCTCGCCGAACATCACCTGGCGCAGGAAGCGGAAGCCGAACTGCATCAGCTCGACGTCGTCGCCGACGATCTTCTCGCGTTCCTCCTGGCTCAGCGCGAACAGCTGGCCGAAGGAATCTGAGGCGACGAAGGCGCGGAACTGGTCGTGGTCGTAGCACGCCATGAAGAAGAGCTGGCGGCTCTTCAGCGAGGGCTTGCCGATCGAGGGACCGGAGGACTTCTTCTTGAGGATCAGCTGGCGCCAGCCGCGCGCCAATTCGTCGTATTCGACGACACCCTGCTCCTTGCGGTATTCCTCGATGGTGAGGCTGCGCGGGACCTCATGGCCTTTGCAGTGGTCTTCCTTCACC
>DAIDAU010000307.1 GCA_027310465.1 Rhodocyclaceae bacterium | reverse complement strand
GATCCGGCCGACTGGCTGCGCGACACGCTCGAGAAACTTCCGACCTGCCTCAACCGCGATATCGATTCGCTGCTGCCGCTCGCGCGCGCCTCATAGCACGCTCAGTTCGCAGCGCCCAGGTGGATCGGCCGAGCGCTTACCCGATATTGAACACTTCTGGCCCAAGGCTGACCATCCAGACCGGATGTTCCGTTGGCTGAATCTCCTACTTTGCTGCACGGAGTGCGGTCGCTTCAAGGGCGATCGGTTCCCTTTGCTCAATGGACAAGCAGGTCTCGTCGACCCGACCATGGATGATCCCTGGCAGTTCCTCGACTTCGACCCCGCAATGGGCGTGATCATCGCCCGTTTCGACCTTGCGACCAACGCGGAGAACCGCAAGGGCGCGGAAACTGTCAGGCTGCTGCAACTGGATCGGCGCGAGGCGATGAACGACGGCTACCTGAAAACATGGCGGCGGCTGGCCGCCATCCTGGATACCGCCCTACAGCAGGCCCAGCCCGACGCCGATGCCCTAGCAACGGCCCTTGAGCAAGCTGATGATCATGGCCTGCTCGGCTGGTGTTTCACTGGCACGGGCCAGAACGTCGCGCCTTTCTCTATTCTGCGGGCGCAGCACCCCGACATATGGGCCGATTGCGTCCAATCCCTAAGCTGAACGTCTATCGTTCGTAGACACCACAGCGCTAGTCCATTTTCTCGCCGCACACCGCACACAGATAGATCGGCGAACCCTTCGTGTCGGTGCCGGCCTCCCTCATACCGCTGAGGGTAACCGTCTCCCAGCACTTAGAGTAAGGCTGATCGTTCTCCGAAGTCTTTTCGACCCCCTCATGGCCGTTCTTGCACCTGAAGTTTCGATAAGTTCTCAACGTCATGGCGTGCTCTCGCCTTCGGCGTTACCGCGAACTTGCCTTCCGAACTCGTTGAACGCCAGCAGCCCGCGCCGGGCGCTCTCGTCGGAACTGGCGTCCCCGACATAGACCTTGGTTTCACCGTTTTCGAAATAGATCGTAAAACGTTCGACCTCACGGCCGAACCCAGGGCTGTGATCGGTCGTCAGTTCCGCCGAGCGGATTGACGCCGCACGGTGAAAGTCATTGCCAATGCGGATGAACTGTTCCATCAAGTTGCCTCGACGCTTCCTGAACCAGACCACCATCATATCAGGCGGACAGTGGCGTCCCTACCCTGTGTGCACTCCATGAATAATGCAGTCAGTTGTCGGCATGAATTAAATCCCCCTTTATTTGCTGCCATCCCCTGATTTCCGATGACTTCGTGTACCAGCCAATTCCATAAACGTCAGTCGTCGGCATAATTTGTCACGAATTATTTTGAGGCCGATCAGATCGCTAAGGTGGTTCCAGCACGTAACAGGATGGCCGTTGTCTGACATATGTTCCATATGCCAGACAACGGGCGCCCGAGTGCTCCGCGCTTACGCTTGTCTCACTCCGGCTCATCCTGCCTGCCCGGGGCTCTTGTGGTCACTCACCTGCTAGTGGCGTCATTTGTTGTCACGATTTATTGATCACAACGAAAAATTTTTTCGTTGTACGCTACGCGCAGGAGATTTCCGATGCCATTTGAAGTCAAGGGACCGAAGGCGCTGAGCGCGAAGATTGCCGTTCGCCTGGCTCCGGATGAAAAGGCGAAACTGAAAGAGGACGCGGGCCTGGCTGCGTTGAGTATCTCGGAACTCGTCAGGCGGCGTTATTTCGGTCGCCCGATCGTCGCGGATGCCAACCTTCAAATGATTCGTGAGTTAAGGCGGATTGGCGGTCTGCTGAAGCACGTCCACACTCAGAGCAGCGGCGCTTACAGCGCGGAGACCGCTACCGCGATCGCCAACGTGAACGCTTTTATCGGACGGCTGGCTCGTGGTTTTCAAGAAGATTAAATTCAATCCGAAGAAGGCCCGCCGCAAATCGAAGTCGTCCCACGTTCGGGACCTCACGGACTACGTCCGCGGCGTGCGGCTCAGGGCAGCCGACGAAAAGGTTCTTTACTCGGGTGCCCGTGGTTTTTTGACAACGGATCACGTATCACAGCAGGCGGAAATGATCGCTTTGGCTATGGAGGCGATCCGTTCGCCAAATCCGCTGTCCCACTATCTGCTCTCGTGGCGCGAGGGCGAACAACCGACACCGGAGCAGGTCGAGCAAGCAGTCAGCTTGTTTCTTGGCGAACTTGGCCTTGACGGACACCAAGTGATCTACGGTCTGCACCAGAACACCGAGAACATTCACCTCCATATTGTCGTGAACCGGGTCCACCCTGATTCGCAGAAGGTCATCAAGCCGCAGAAGGGCTTCGATATCGAGGCAGGCCATCGCGCCATCGCACTCATTGAGTTTCACCAGGGCTGGGCGCGGGAAGCAAACGGACGCTATCAAATTCTGGCAACTGGAGAAGTGACCCGCGAGCAGCCGAATGGGCGTTCCATATCGCGGGTGAGCCAACCAGCGCTTGACGTAGAAAACCAGACCGGAACGAAATCGGCCGAGCGGATCGGCATCGAGGAGTGCGCGCCGATCATTCGCGCAGCACAAACCTGGGCCGAGTTGCACGTCCGACTTGCCGAGATAGGCGTTCGCTTCGAAAGGAAGGGAAGCGGCGCAGTAATCTTCGTGGGCGGGGTCGCCATCAAGGCATCAAGTGTCGGACGCGACAAGCGCGATTGCAGCCTTGGGGCACTCCAAAAGCGCCTCGGTCCATTCGAACCCGCCCTCGTTGCTCCGCAGGAACGGCTCGAACAACCGATCAACTCAGAAGGGAAGGCACTGCGCTGGGACGAGTACCACGTTGCCCGCACCGACCATTACGCCCGGAAAAGGCAAGACATCACGCAGCAACGTGCTCGCCATCTGGCGGAGCGCGACGCGCTTCGGGAGCGCCAGCGTACCGATCGCCGGAATGCTTTTCGTGGCTCCTGGCGCGGCAAGGGCAGCCGCCTCAACGCAGCACGTAGCCTCGTTGCTGCGCGTCACGCGGCCGAGCTTGCTGCGCTTCGCGACCAGCAGGCGATGGAACGAAAGGAACTATATCGGCGTTACCCTGGTTTCCCGTCCGTCGAGGAGTGGCTGCGGCTTACCGGCGATCCGGACCTGGCCGACGCTTGGCGCTATCGCGACTACGAAACGGCTGGCTTTTCAGGAAACAGTCATGAGTTACCCGTGCCGCAAGATATCCGCGCCTTCATGGCTGAGATCGTCGGCGGCTCAGTTTTCTACGCAAGAACCGATGACGGCGATCCTGCTTTCGTCGATATCGGCCCTCGCGTCGATGTTCTCGCGGAAACCGCTGAAGATGCTGTGGTTGCAGCTATGCAGCTTGCGACCAAGAAATGGGGAATTCTCCACGTCAATGGAACCCCGGAATACAAAGAACTCTGTATCCGCCTAGCCATCAAGCACGGCTTTCGGCTTTCGAATCCAGGATTCCAGCAGAAAATTGAGGCTGGACGCCAACGGAGCAACCATCGATCCTGGCGGGCAATCAATCGAGTGCACCAAGTGCGAGCATTTCCGGCGGTCCAGGGCAATGACCCCTACGTGTCCATTTATCGGAGCCATTTCGACGACATTGCACGGCGCCAGCTCGGCAAGATAGACCTTTCGCGCATCGACTCCATGATCGCTGTTCGACTGCGTGCGACCAACCATTCGAGATCCGAGATTGAGGAGATCATTAGGAAATGCGCGCCTATGGCGCGCTCAAGGCCCGAAACGCGCGACTGGGGCGCCTATGCGTCACGGGCTGCTCGATACGCCTTTGGTGTCGAGGGCAGTAAGAAGATCCAAACGGCTTCCAGGCTCCGGAAGCAACTGAACCGCCCGGACTCCCAGGTTTCCATTCCTTCCCTTGTGCGTTACTAGCTCTTGCGTACCGCCATAGCGTTAATGGCCGCGGACCACGTGGTGCCCTAGGGTATGCCAGCCAGCGTCTTATAGTTATCTCGGAACCTTGCAAGTTCTGTAGCAGCGGCCGCGCGCTGAAACACTCTGTTGATCGCTTCGCAGGCCCCCAGCAAGAACAGGCATGAGATATTCACGGTTTCACCGATTTCGGACGTGTTGCAGTTCGGCCCCCATCGTACCTGCCGGATTTCGTCGCCCTTATCGTCCGTAACGTAGCGATTCAGTGAGGTCACGGTGGGGTGTGCAGCGTCACTGGAGAACTGGCGATAGAAGAGATACATATCGGCTAGTCCCGCGCTCTGCGCGACCTGTTCCATCTTCAGCGGCGTTAGCTTTTCCCAGTCGCGGTTCAAGCCATCAACATACTCGCGTATTTGCCTCCTTCCCCCTTCATCATCAAGCCGCTGTGGCCTCTGGAGTACCCAATTCGCTGCGGCTTTGCGGCTATGCAGCTCATCGTGCAACATCTTGCTAACAAAGTCGGAGTCACCCTTCACCATAGCCGCGAGAAAGAAGGTGCTTTCAAGGCATGTTCGCGCAAGAGTGCGAGATTCAACGATCATCCCACGCTCAGCAAGCAGCATCATTCCTTGAAAGTTGGAGAGAACGCGTGTGAAGAGTAGCAGAGCGAGTAGGTTGCTATCTGCCAGACCTGCCTCCGATCGGAGGCTTACGCCAGAAACAAATTGTTGGGCGAATCTATTCAGGCCTTCGGCGAAGTCGAACCATTTGATGTTGGCCGCCCGGTGCTTGGCAATCCAGTCGGCAAGTGAACTTGATAGGAATCCCGCGTCGTCGATGGTCATATCCAGCCCATTTCCATTAAGCACGCGAAGTGCGAACACGAGCAAGAACGAGAGTAGATCACGCGCAGCACCCGTTTCGGCGCTCCGCTAACGAATTAGACCTTCTCTCGCCATGCACGCGAAATATGGAGGGACGAATTCGCCAACCCGGATAAACTGACCCTGTTGATTGCCGCCTCTGCACAGCACGCCAGCGAGCGCATAGTGCGTGCCAAGTTCGTCTGAGAGCATCAAGAACACAGGCGAACCACTAAACCCGTTCATATCGTGGTCCCAAGTGATCTGCGCCATAGTCATCGTGTCGGGGAATATGCCCGGCTGCAAATGACCGACAACTGTCACGAGCTGATTGACGACTGTACCCGCCAAATCGATTTCCGTTTGCGTCCCGTCTAACGGGTAGCCGCACGCGACGACACGAATCCCGTGCGTCAGGTAGTCGAGTTCAAGCATTGCATGCTGAAACACCGTCAGCCAGTTCCCACTCGGAGGTAAGACCACGGAGCGTTGTTCAAGCACCTTTGCCTCATCGGAGTCGGGATCGACATCGATTGGCAGTATCGAGATGTCGACGAATTCACCCGGAACATCTTTGTTGTTGTTTGGTAGGTGAAAGACACCATCGAAGGGTAAGAAGTCCTCTTCTCCTGTCTTCGCACCGTCCTTAACGAACGGAATGCGAAGTTGGCCGACGCAAGATTCCACCTCTCCCAGGGTGTTGCCTAGACAGTGCCGCGCAGTGATGAACATGAAGTTCCGCTTCCGACGAGCAAGGAAGCCGGTACCGTGAATTCCCTGTAGGTCGGGAACGACAGCGCTTACGGAAACAATCGGCGACGCACAATCCGGCAGTTCGTCATGCAGGAATGAAAGATGTGGCCAGACCGGTCTGTTTGTCATGGTTCGGTCGGTCCTAGTTTTTCCAGCTCGGGGTGATCGCGGCAGTGCGTATTAGAACGCGGATCAACGGCCGGGGCCAGGGCCTCCATTGTGGCGCCACTTTGGCCCATAGGCCTGGATAAAGGCAAGCGCGTCAAGGCGCTCCATCTTGTGCGAGTTGTATTCAACTGCGAAGAAGATCGGGAGCGGCACGGTCGGCTGCGGCATGTTCTCCGCTATCAGCACATGGAAGATCGGGCCACCGTACAGGCGAACCAAGAGAACAAGATGACATTCACTATCCCCAGATGGAAGCGTCGCAAGAGCGACGAGATGGCGATCACTGGAAACACCGGAAAAGGCTTGGTATAGATCGTCGCTCTCTTCAACCAAGCCCATTGGAACTCGCCGTTCCCCGAACCGTATCGCTTCCTTTGCCGGCGCAAACGCCTCATGCGACACAAAGTCACCACCGAACTCGTAGATGGCAAAGTTGACGCCAATCTTGGCGAGAACTCGTTCCATCACATCGATCTGCATGCTGAATCCAAGATTCATGTCGGGGCGGTCAATAGTCTTACCCTCGGCCGCCCCGAATGTAGCAGCGGAGAGCAACGATTGAAGCTTCTGCATCAATGGGACAATATGGTCTTCGTCGTCGACGCGCAGCACCACTTGACCGCGGGAGCGTCGGAACAACCGAGGGTGGTCCTTTACGACACCTGGGTTAGAGGATGATCCAAGCGTTTCGATCCAGACCCCGTTTGTCGCTGGCTGACGTTCAAAAGTGGTAGCGCCTTCAACCAGACCGCCCGATCCCCATTTCCATTCGGTCATCTGATAGCGCTTTGCCTTCGACACAGAATTCTTCCGAATAAGCGTAAGGCCATCAGCAAGCAGTTCTCGCACTGCGTCACCAAAAGCTGATGCTGCTGAAACGTCGCTAGCCCGAAACTTTATGCCCAGTTCGCAACTGTCGTCGAAAATGAACTGCGGAAGGACGCACGGCTTCCCACCCGCCATCAGTTCCGCTTCGAGCAAAATATTGTCATTTGGATCGACGACGGTCGTCTTATTGGTCTGTAACGAAGACGCGCTCGCTTTCTTTCCTTTACCACGGCCCAAGGGTTGGAAGAAGATTCGGGAAAGCGCGGCCGGCGAGTTGCGCATGAACTGCAGCTCTAGGGGCGAGAACACCTTCGTATTGCATTCTTCGCACACCAGGTCTTCTAAGACAAAGCGCTCATCGTCGCCGCCCAGACCGGCCGGGAACACATGCTCCCTATTAAAGGGGCCTGAACCGCCGCAGTACACGCACGTGATCTCTTGCTGCCCCACCGCTCCAACGGTTTCCTTGTCCATTGAACGTCTCTTAGCCCAACTTCTTTGCCAGGTCTTTCGCCCGAGGATGGTAGTAGCGCTTGAGCATGCGTAATTCCTTATGGCCCGTTACGGCAGACAGCTCCAGGACGTTGTCCAGCTTCTCTGCCAACCGGCTGGTCGCCTCATGCCTCATATCGTGTAGTCGGATGTCTCGCAGAAATCTGGCGTCTGGCTCCATCCTTGACTTCGCGCAGTCTTCCTCGTACGTCCTTCGGGCTCGTTCCACCGACCGAGAAAAGGCAAGTTTCAACGCGTTCTCGCTGATCGGGAACACTGCCCCCTTTGCTTTCCCCTTTGGGTTCAAACCGCGAAGAACGGATACCGCCTTCCTTGATAGGGGAACAGTCCGGCTCTCACCATTCTTCGTCATTTCAAGATGCGCAATCTGGTCCTTGAGATCAACGTTTCCCCAAGTTAGCGCCAACAGCTCACCACGCCGCATTGCTGTCTCCAGCGCGAGCAGTACAAGCGGCTTGATCCACTGGTTCCTGGCTCCTGTCGTAAATTGCCCGTTTTCACCCCGTCCGCCGTCGAGGGCGGCCAGCAGACGAGCCTCCTCCTCTGGCAGGAGGCGTCGTTCCCTCGCCTTCGACGATGCCGGTCGGCGAATCAACGCTATGGGATTCTCAATGTGGATTCCCCATTCCTTCCTGCTTTGATTGATGACTGCCGAGAGGATGTCGATTTCGCGCCGAACAGTGGCTGGCGAAACCTCCTTGAGCCGTCCATCCCGCCATTCGGCTATCAGCTTGGAACTGAGCGCGGCCATTTTGTACTTGGCCAGGCTCGATTCCATGAGCTTTCCAAGTCGTAGGGTTTCAATGGTCTGACCCCGCTTGGTCGGGCTGATCTCCTCTCGATATCGCTTGAGCAGGTCGTAAAGCGTGGTCTTCTCTGCCTCCGACCGATCAATGTAGATGCCGCGGTCGAATTCGCTCTCGACCGCCCTGGCCCATTTTTCGGCCTCGACCTTCGTTTCGAAGGTCCGCGTCTGCGTGGGGTACCCCTTGCGGCGCACCTGCGCTTGCCATTGAAGGGGACCACGCTCAATGATCGATGCCATCGTTTCTCACAGCCTTCTTAACGCAGCAAATTGTATACGCCCGGCGTGTTGAAATTACTGCAAAAATCCAAAAACAATTCGGAAAACCCCGTGGTTAAGGGCCGACACTGCGCGTTCGGGACGCAGGAGTCGGAGGTTCGAATCCTCTCACCCCGACCAAAAACCCGCGGCGAATCGATAGTCGATATTCGCCCGCGGTCGCGGCAAGAAGCAAGAGATCCGCTTCGATCCCGCTCCATCTTCAAGCTCCCATAGCAACGACGGCCGGAAGCCGGGCCGGCTTGACTTGCCGGCAGTACGCGTATCATGCGCGGCGATGGGCAAGCTATTTCTCTTGATTCTTTTCGGGGTCGCCGTCTACCTCATGCTGAAGCGCGGACAGCGTTCGACGGCGCGGCCGCCGAGCACGCCGCCGACCGCCGAGACGATGATCCAGTGCGCACATTGCCGCATTCATGTGCCGCTGAGCGAAAGCATGACGGACGGCAATCTGCGCTACTGCTGCGAGGAGCATCGGCGTCTTGGCCGTCGCTGAGAAAACTGCACGCGCCGTCAAGCCCGGCATGCCGGAACTGCCGGACATCTACTGGCGGTCGCTCAGATATTTCTCCGTCTACCGCCTGATCGTCGCCGCCGTCTTCTTCTTCGCGGCGACTCTTCACGGCACATCCAACCTCGGCCAGGACGACATTCGCCTGTTTCGCCAGGTCAGCAGCGCTTACCTGCTGATCGGCACCGGGCTGCTGTGGATCGTCGTCCAGATCCGGCGCGCCTTCAACCTGCAGTTGACGGTGCAGGTCGCCGTCGACGTGCTCGCCCTGACGCTGCTGATGTACGCCAGCGGCGGCGCCAAGAGCGGCATCGACGTGATGATCTTCGTCGTCCTGGCCGGGGCCGGTCTCGTGGGCCAGGGGCGAATGGCCCTGTTCTACGCCGCGCTCGCGACCCTGGCCGTGCTCGGCGAGCAGTCCTACCATCACCTGAACTTGGAAGACGATGCGGGAGGGTTCTTCCGCGCCGGCATGACCAGCATGGGTTATTTCGGCATCGCCATTGCGGCCCGGCTGTTGGCTCGCCGCATCGTCGCCAACGAAACCCTGGCGTGGCAGCGCGGCGTCGAGCTCGCCAACCAATTGCAGATCAACCGGCGCATCATCCGCGACATGCAGGATGCCGTGCTCGTCGTCGATGCCGAAGGACGCGTGCGCCAGCACAATCCGCAGGCCGAGGTCCTGCTCGACGTGCATCCCGCCGAGGACGACGATCTCGGCGCGTATTCGGTCGCGCTGTCCGAACATTTCGCGCTCTGGATGAGCAGTCCGGCGGAGACCGAGGTGCACCTCCGCGTTCCCGGCAGCCAGCGCGTCCTGCGCGCGCGCTTGTTGCCGCCGGGCGAAGGCGAACGCGCCCTCATCTATTTGGAGGATCTCGGGCGCGTCCAGGAGCAGGCGCAGCAGTTGAAGCTCGCCGCGCTCGGACGGCTGACGGCGAACATGGCGCACGAGATCCGCAATCCCCTGTCGGCGATCAGCCATGCGGCGGAGCTGCTCGTTGACGAGCGCAGCGGCGACGGGCAGGCGCGCCTGATCCGCATCATCGGCGACAACACGCGGCGGCTCAACCGGCTCGTCGCCGAGGTCCTGGAACTGGGGCGCCGGGATCGCGCCCAGCCCGAGCCGATCCACCTTGCCGCCTACCTGCGGCAGTTCATCGACGACTTCGCCGTCAACGATCCGGCGGTACACGAACGCGTTGCCGTCGCCACGGAAGGCGCCCCGGTCGTCGCCTTCGACCGCGCCCACCTTCATCGCGTCCTCTGGAATCTCCTGGTCAACGCCTTGCGCCATGGCAGCGCGAGGCCCGGCGCGGTGCGCCTGTCGGCAAGGCGGGCGGGACGCAGCGTCGTCGAAATCCATATTGTTGACGAC
>DAIDAU010000302.1 GCA_027310465.1 Rhodocyclaceae bacterium | reverse complement strand
GATCCGGCCGACTGGCTGCGCGACACGCTCGAGAAACTTCCGACCTGCCTCAACCGCGATATCGATTCGCTGCTGCCGCTCGCGCGCGCCTCATAGCACGCTCAGTTCGCAGCGCCCAGGTGGATCGGCCGAGCGCTTACCGCGGGTCGCTCGTGCGTGAGCCTGAAGCTTCCGTGCGTGGTGTGGCCTCGTCGTCCTGCGGTCGCGCGGCTTCGGACGAAGCTCCGCGCGTTGCGGTCGGCTCATCGTTCTGCGCCGTCCTGTCTTGTTCTTCGGGCAGTGGTGCCTGGTTTGTCTTGTCTCGTCTGGTTCTCCGAGCGTTGGCGACTGCGCCGGCGCGTGCTGGTCAGGCGTCAAGCACCGGGGCCTGCGGTGCTGCTTCGGTGGCGCGAGGCGCGTGCATTTCGCTGTCGCGGCGCGTGCTGGTGTCGCGCAAGCCTCGCCGCGCTGCTTCGCGTGTTCGCTCGGCTTTCCAGTTTGGTTGGTCGGGCGCTTCTGCTGAGGCACTGAGGGCTAACACTACGTTCGAGGGGACGCCGTGCCGGCCATGTAGCTTCTTCGTGGGCGTCGGTGCGCGGCGCCCCTCAACTCCACGTTAGCGCCCAGCTGCTCATGGTCATGTTCGGGTCATCGCCAAATTCACTGTCGCGCGCCGGCGTGTGCGCGGGCTGGTCGTTCGATGCTCGCGCTCGGCTCTCGGGTGGTGCGTCACCGCTAGCGGTCTTGGCGGCCGCAGTCACGGCTCGGGCGGCGTCGTTGGGGCCTTGCCAAATACAAAGCAAATCAACTCAACAACGCCGCGACAACTCCCACGCCTCCTCCGGTTCAGCGCCCTCAGTCGACGAGCGCACCTTCGGCCAAGGCGGTCGACTTGGGCATGTGGGGATATACGGCCCTAACGTATTTCTTCACGGTCTTCCTCATCTACTTTTCCGTAAGTACCGCCCCCACATTGAAGGCGTCATTCAGTAAGCAACCTGTGCTGCTGTCCGATGCCTCCTACATCGGACACCTACTTCCAGCTATACCACTTTCCGGCGAATACTTTCAGTGGGTGTTTGTGTTGGTTACGCTCCTGCTATTCATACCCTGCATGGCAATCGCCACCTTGGTTAAGCAAGCCATCATTGGGCTAATCCCAAGTGTGTCGCATCGGCCCTGGTCATTTGGTGGTTTGGTATGGCCGTGTTCTCCCGGTACGATCTTGAGAAGAACATAGTGACCGTCTATTTCTCGCCTGGCGCTTCTGCTCTTGCAAAGATGTTCGGCGCCGCGCCATGCGAAAAACCAAAGAAAGAGGGGCGCTTGTCATTGTTGGTCGGCGACCTTCTTAGCATCCGAGTCGGCAACCGTTCACTGACCCGTTACGTTGCATTTGAGGGAAGTGCGGCGGCTGATCGCGTCGGCTTGAAGGAGTCGGACGGCACGCTCTTCGTTTTCAGTGCCGATCGCATGCTCCAAGCACTGTCAATCTCGTCCGCGACGGCCGGTGCGGATTGCTATGCGTCCAAGTTTCACTTCGTCGGCAAAGAAACTCAGAAAGGGTTAGTGATAAATGGGCGAAAGAGTCTCGTCGGCGTAGAGATTTTCTTGGAGGTTGCGTGCATATATTCGGGACCAGCCGGATCAATCACCATTCCGTTCGCTGAAGATGTTCTTGACGTAGACCATGCAATCACTCATGAAGGGAATGTCCGTGTTGACGACATTACCCGCCAGGTGGTCGGACACTTGTCACTGACCGCCGTAAATGAGCCACCGATGACCGGCATATATGAGCCAGTAGAAGGAGGTCAAACGGGCATGTTGCGGGGTTCAAGAATTGGCTGATTTTACCTGTTTGGCAAGCGTCGATTTCCGGGGCGCCGGCGGC
>DAIDAU010000271.1 GCA_027310465.1 Rhodocyclaceae bacterium | reverse complement strand
CGATGACGTCGCCAGGCGCGACGATGAGGGCGCGCTGGATCGCGTTCTCCATCTCGCGCACGTTGCCGGGCCAGCCGTAAGCGGCAAGTTTTGCCTCGCCGGACGCGGCAAGCCTCGCCGTCTTGCCCAGGCTCGCGCCGTGCAGCGAGAGGAAGTGCCTGGCCAGCGGGACGATGTCGCCGGGCCGCTCGCGCAGCGCCGGAATGCGCAGCGGAAACACGTTCAGGCGGTAATAGAGGTCTTCGCGGAAGCGCCCGGCCGCCACCTCGGCCGCCATGTCGCGGTTCGAGGTCGCCAGCACGCGGATGTCGAGCGGGATCGGCTTCTTGGCGCCGACGCGCTCGACCTCGCGCTCCTGCAGCACGCGCAGCAGCTTCACCTGCAGCGCGAGCGGCATCTCCGAGATTTCGTCGAGCAGCAGCGTGCCGCCGTTGGCCTGCTCGAACTTCCCGGCCTGGGACGTCTGCGCGCCGGTGAACGCGCCCTTTTCGTAGCCGAACAGCGTCGCTTCGAGCAGGTTGTCGGGGATCGCGGCGCAGTTGATGGCGACGAAGGGGCCGCGCGCGCGATTCGACTGGTCGTGGATGTAGCGGGCGAACACTTCCTTGCCGGTGCCGGATTCGCCCGTCAGCATCACGGTCGCGTCGGTGCGCGCGACGCGCGCGGCCAGCAGCAGCACTTCCTGCGTACGCAGATCGCCGGCCACCACGCCGGAGCCTTCGGCGCGCAGCGGCTGGGCATAGCGGGCGATCTGGTCGAGCAGCGCCTTCGGCTCGAACGGCTTCAGCATAAAGTCGCAAGCGCCGCCGCGCATGGCGGCGACCGCCTTGTCCACGTCGCCGAAGGCCGTCATCAGCAGCACGGGCAAGCCGGGCTTGCGGGCGCGAATCTCGGCGAGCAGTTCCAGGCCGTCCATCGGCGCCATGCGCAGATCCGAGACCACCATGTTGAAGGTCTCGCGGCCGATCGCGATCAGCGCCTCCGGCCCGCCGTCCGCGCCGACCGCGCGATGGCCCGCCGCCTCCAGCGTCACCAGCAGGGCATCCCGCAGGGCTTCGTCGTCCTCGACGACGAGGATGTTCATTGCTTTCGTTTGCGACATAGTCAGTCCGTGGCCCGGGCTTCGAGCCCGGGCGAAATCGTCATGAAGAATTCCGTTCCCTCGCCCGGCGTGGAAACGACGTCGATGCCTCCGCCGTGCGCCCGCGCGACGCCGCGCGCGATGGCCAGCCCGAGGCCGGTGCCTTCGTTGCGCGTCGTGAAGAACGGCCGGAACAGCCGCGCGACGACGTCCGGCTCCATCCCGCGGCCGTTGTCCTTGACCGAGAACAGCCAATGCGTTTCGGTGCGCTGAACCGCCAGCACGATGCGCCCCTTGCCCATCTCCACCGCCTGCAAGGCGTTCTCCAGCAAGTTCGTCAGCGCGCCCGCGAGCGCCTTCCGGTTGCCCGTCAGCAACCCGTCTTCGCCCGCGGCCGCGACACTGAAGTCGACTCCCCGGCTGCGCGCCAGCGGCTCGAAAGTGCTCGCCAACTCCGCCGTCAAGTCGCTCAGCGCAAAGTTCTCCCGCCCGAGCACCTCGCCGCGCGCGAACAGCAGCATGTCCTGGATCAGGCGCTCGAGGTGCTTGAGGCGCGCCACCGTCTTCTGCGCGATGACGGCGCGCGACGCCTCGGGGAGATCGGGATTCTCGAGGTTGCCGGCGTAGAGCAGCGCGGCCGCCAGCGGCGTGCGCAACTGGTGGGCGAGCTGGGCGGCCATCTCCCCCATCGCGGCGAGCCGCTCGTTGCGCTCGGCTTCCGCCCGGAGCCGCTGCGTCTCCGCGTTCGCCGCCGCCAGTTCGGCGGTCAACCGCGTCACCTGGGACTGGAGTATCTTGTAGGTGCCAGCGAGTTCCTCGGAGGCTTGATTGAAGATGCGGAAGGCCTCGGCGAGTCTTTCGGACTCGGCGGGCAAAACCGGATCGGAGCGGGTTTCGGCGGTGGCCATAGGCGCCTCATGATGGCAGATTAGAGGTAGATCAACAACTTCCGAAATGGCGGCAAAAATTGCCGCTTCTTGCAGGTACCTCTTTTGCTGACGCAGCAGACAATGCGGCAGCGTCCGGATACTGAAACCCATGGCAGAAGAAACGGCAGCGTTGCCTTTCAATCTCGAGTTCATCAACAATTTGTCCACCCGCCAGAGGGCCGCGGGAATCGCCGCCATTGCGATGGCCATCGCTCTGATCGTCGGCGCCTGGCTATGGACGCGGGAGCCTGCCTACAGCGTGCTCTTCTCCAATCTGTCCGAGAAGGACGGCGGCCAGATCATCACCGCCTTGCAGCAGCAGAACGTGCCGTACAAGTTCTCGGAGGGCGGCGGGGCCATCCTGGTTCCGGGCAGCCAGGTTCACGAAGTGCGTCTGCGCCTCGCTTCGCAGGGGCTGCCGAGAGGCGGGCAGGTCGGCTTCGAGCTGATGGAGAACCTCAAGCTCGGCTCGACCCAGTTCGCCGAGCAGATCGCCTATCAGCGCGGCCTCGAGGGCGAGTTGGCGCGGACCATCCAGTCGCTGTCCGCCGTGCAGGCCGCACGCGTGCACCTCGCCATCCCCAAGCAGACCGCCTTCCTGCGCGACGAGCAAAAGCCCTCGGCTTCGGTGCTGGTCGCCCTGCATCCGGGGCGGGTGCTGGAGCCCGCGCAGGTCGCCGGCATCGTGCATCTCGTCTCGTCCTCGGTGCCGCAGCTCGCCGCCGGCGAGGTCAGCGTCATCGACCAGGACGGCAAGCTGGTCTCGCAGCAGCCCGACGCGATGCGCAACGCCGGGCTCGATCCGTCGCAGATCAAGTTCGTGCGCGAGATGGAAACCGATTACGTCAAGCGCATCGAGAACATCCTCGCCCCCGTGGTCGGGGCTTCCAACGTCCGCGCCCAGGTCTCCGCCGACGTCGACTTCTCGCAAGTCGAGCAGGTGGCCGAAACCTACAAGCCCAACCCCTCGCCCGACGCCGCCATCCGCAGCCAGCAGACCTCGGAGAGCAGCAACACCACCGCCAACGCGGTGGGCGTGCCCGGTGCCCTGACGAACCAGCCGCCCGTGCCGGCCACGGCCCCGCTGACGACGCCGCCGGCGCCGAACGCCGGCCCTATGGCGGCGCCGCCCGGCACCGCCAATGCGTCGATCGCCTACAACGCCCCGGTCAACTTCAACAAGAACGCCACCGTCAACTACGAGGTCGACAAGACGGTGCGGCACACCAAAGGCGCTCCCGGCGTGGTGCGGAGACTTTCGGTCGGCGTGGTGGTCAACCAGAAGAAGGGACCGGAAAAGGAAGGCAAGCCCGGCAAGCCGATCCC
>DAIDAU010000267.1 GCA_027310465.1 Rhodocyclaceae bacterium | reverse complement strand
CCCGAGCAGGCTAGCGCGGCAAGACCCAGGGCGAGCCAGGCGCGCGCCAGCCGGGTCGGCAAGCCGCCGGAGACGGAGGCGAAGGAGTCGTTTGTCATCGTCGGCGCATTGTGCCCGCAGATCGGCGGAACATCAATCCGGGCGTTCTGCGGGCGTTCTGCGCGCGCACGCATGCGACGCCGATTGCTTGTAGAATCGCGCCTCCGTAGGACTGGATGGCCGGGATGGCGGAATCGGTAGACGCAGCGGACTCAAAATCCGCCGCCGCAAGGTGTGAGGGTTCGAGTCCCTCTCCCGGCACCATCAGCGGTCCTCCTATCAAAGGCGGATCGAATTCATGACAACAGAAAAGCCCGTCCTCGGAGTCATCGGCGGCAGCGGCGTGTACGATATCGAGGGATTGTCGGACAAGCGCTGGCGCAAGGTCGACTCTTCCTTCGGAGCTCCCTCGGACGAGCTGCTGTTCGGCGAGCTGAACGGCCTTTCGATGGTGTTCCTGCCGCGGCATGGACGCGGCCACCGGATTCCGCCTTCCGAGATCAATTTCCGCGCGAACGTCGATGCGCTGAAGCGCGCCGGCGTGACGGATGTGATTTCCGTGAGCGCCGTCGGTTCGCTGCGCGAGCACCTGCGGCCCGGCATGTTCGTCATCGCCGATCAGTTCGTCGATCGCACCTTCGCCCGCGACAAGAGCTTCTTCGGCACCGGGTGCGTGGCGCATGTATCGATGGCGCATCCGGTGTGCCGGCGTCTCGGCGATCATCTCGAGGCGGCGGCGCGCGCGGCGGGCATCGAGGCGGTGCGCGGCGGCACCTATCTGGTGATGGAAGGCCCGCAGTTCTCGAGCTTCGCCGAGTCCGAGCTTTACCGCACCTGGAACTGCGACGTCATCGGCATGACCAACATGCCCGAGGCGAAGCTCGCGCGCGAGGCCGAGCTCTGCTACGCCACGGTGGCGATGGTGACCGATTACGACTGCTGGCATCCGCAGCACGACGACGTCACCGTCGACGCCATCGTCAAGGTGCTGCTGGCCAACGCCGACAAGGCGCGCAGCCTGGTCAAGGCCGTCGCGCCGCGCGTCGCGGCCGATGCCGAGGCGCATGGCTGCTCGTGCCGCCGCGCCCTCGAGCATGCCCTCATCACGGCGCCCGAGGCGCGCGATCCCGAACTCCTGGCGCGGCTCGACGCCGTCGCCGGCCGCCTGCTCGAGCCACGTTAGTTTTCCGGAGAAGACAGATGCCGATCCGCTCGCGCATTCGCACCGTTCCCCACTATCCGAAGCAGGGAATCATGTTTCGCGATATCACCACGCTGCTCAAGGACCCGGTGGGCTTCCGCATCACCGTCCACGAGCTGGCGAACCGCTACACCGCCATGAAGATCGACAAGGTCGCCGGCATCGAGTCGCGCGGCTTCATCCTCGGCGCGCCCCTGGCCTATCTGCTGGGCGTCGGCTTCATCCCGGTGCGCAAGAAGGGCAAGCTGCCGGCCGAGACCATCGGCCAGGACTACGAGCTGGAGTACGGCACGGACCGCATCGAGCTCCATACCGACGCCGTGAGCAAAGGCGAGCGCATCCTGCTGGTCGACGACCTGATCGCGACGGGGGGCACGGCCGAAGCCGCGCTGAAGCTGATCACGAAGATGGGCGGCGAGGTGGTGGAATGCTGCTTCGCCATCGACCTGCCCGATCTCGGCGGGCGCAAGCGGCTCGAGAAGCACGGCCAGAAGGTGTTCGCCCTCTGCGAGTTCGAGGGCGATTAGCGCCGGCGGCCGGCCGGCCGCTCAGTGGACGGTGGAAAGCGTGTAGCTGATCTGCTCCGACTCCACCATGTCCAGCACCTCGTTGAGGAAGCCGTCTTCGGCGGAGTCGGTCCACATGCCGTCGAGATCGTCCGACAGCAGCGGCTCGAAGCTCATGTCCATGTAGCGGCCTTCGCCGATCTGGACCACGTCGAATCCCTCCGAGGTCTTGCGCAGTTCCCAGTCGTCGGGGACTTCGAGTTCCAGCTTGATGGTGACGGATAGCCTCTTCATGGCGGTCCTCCGGAAAGCGATGCGTACAGCGTACCACTACGGGAATGCGGGCGGGTGCGGCGGCGTTATCATTACGCCCTCACAGCCGAGGACCGAACGTGATCGCCACCGCCGACAAGCTCATCGAGATCAAGGATCTGCACTTCGCCTACGGGCCGAACCAGGTGCTCAAGGGCATCGACCTCACGGTGCACCGGGGCCAGATCGTCGGCATCCTCGGCGTCAGCGGCGCCGGCAAGAGCACCGTGCTGCGCCTCATCGGCGGCCAGCTGCGGCCGCAGCGCGGCCATGTGCGCTTCAACGGCCAGATCGTGCATGAGCTGGATTCCGACGCCCTCTACGAGATGCGCCGCTGCATGGGCATGATGTTCCAGGCCGGCGGCTTGTTCACCGACCTCTCGGTGTTCGACAACGTCGCCTTCCCGATGCGCGAGAAGACCGATCTGCCCGAGGAGATGATCTACGACCTCGTGCTGATGAAGCTGCAGTCGGTCGGCCTGCGCGGCTCCACCGACCTCATGCCGAGCGAGCTGTCGGGCGGCATGGCGCGTCGCGTCGCGCTGGCGCGCGCCATCGCGCTCGATCCGATGCTGATCATGTACGACGAGCCGTTCGCAGGCCTCGACCCGATCTCGCTCAACGTCATCGCGCAGCTGATCCGCAAGCTCAACGACGCCGTCGGCGCGGCGTCCATCGTCGTGACCTACGACGTCTCGGAAACGCTGAAGGTCGTCGACTACGCCTACTTCATCCACAACGGCGTCGTCGTCGCGAAGGGCACGCCCGGCGAGCTGGAGAACTCCTCCGATCCGTCGGTGCGCCAGTTCATCCACGCCCAGCCGGACGGCCCGGTGGCCTTCCACTACCCCAGCGTCAGCTACGCGGCGGACCTCGGCGTCGCGGTCTAGGCCGCCGCCGAGGGCGGCACCGCCGGCGCGGCCGACGGCGTCGCGGCGCCGCTCAGCCGCTCGCGCACGAACTTCATGTGCTGGCGCAATAGATAGGTCTCGTCGGCGAACGAGCCGGGAATCTTGCCGGCGATGGTGCCCTTCTCGATCTCGTCGAGGCGCGCCAGCAGGGCGGCGCGCTCCTCGGGCGCCATCGCCTGGAGCGACGCCCGCTCCAGCGCCATCAGCTCGCCGTAGCGCTTGTAGATGCGCGTGCGGATGCGCCAGCCGTAGAGGGCAGGCACCATGCGCAGGCCCGGGATCAGCACGACGATGATCGGCACCAGCACCACGACGATGCGGTCGGCGAGGCTCGCCAGCCAGAACGGCAGGTGCCGGTAGGCGAAGCTCTTGCCCGACTTGTAGAAGCGCGAAGCCTCGGAACTGATCGGATACTCGTGCTCGAGCGGCGCCGGGAACTCGCCGGTCTTCTGCAGCAGCGTCGAGCGGCCGTGCACTTCGCGCGCGGCTTCGATCAGCAGGTCGGAGAGGGCGGGGTGGAGATCCTCGCGCGCGATCAGTTCGACGGTCGGCGCCAGCATCGGGATCGCGTGATGCGGCAGATTGGTGCCGAGATCGAAGGCACCCTGCGGAATTTCCAGCTTGGAGAGGTAGCGGAAGCGCTTCACATAGGCATCGGCCTGCGGGAATTCGTAGAGACGCACGCCCCTGGTGTGCAGCATCGTGCGGATGTTGCCCTGCGCCGCGGAATCGCCCGCGAGGAAGATGGCGTCGGCGCGATGGCCGAGCAGCGCGTCCATCGCGTCCTTGCCGCCGAGCTCGAGCAGCTTCGTGCTGCCCCCCGGCTCGATCTCGTTGGCCTTGAGCATCGCCAGCGCCAGGGCGTAGCTGCCGCTGCCGTCGGGGCCGATGGCGATGCGCTGGCCCTTGAGTTCGGAGAGGCGCTGGATCGGATGCCGGTGCCGATAGAAGATGGCGACCGGCGCGTAGGAAACGCTGCCGAGCGAAACGACGCCGCTGATGCCCTTGCCGGTGGCGGCTCCGCCCTGCACGAAGGCGACGTCGACCTTGCCGTCCGGCTCCATCACGCGCTTGAGGTTGTCGAGCGAGCCTTCGGACGGCAGGATCTCGAGCTTGATGCCGTTCTTCGCCAGGATCTTCTTGTACTTCTCGGCGTTGCTGCGGAAGGCGCTGCCGTCGGGACCAGTGCTGATGACGATGGTATCGGGCGGCGCCGGCTGCACGAAATGGACCGCCAGCGCGATCGCGGCGGCGCTGGCGAGCAGCACCGGACCCAGCGTTGCGGCGAGATCGCGCCAGGAGATGCGCGGGATCTTCGGCAGCCTCAGGGCGCGCAGCTTCTTGAGCTTCTCGTTTTCGATCGCCATCGAGGATGCCTCCTCAGAAATCGACTTCGCGCAGCCTGGCTATGTCCGGGATCTTAATGAGCCGGCCGTGGACTTCGATGAGTCCCGAGTCGCCGAGGTCGCGGAAGATGCGCGACAGCGTCTCGGGCGTCAGGTTGAGCAGCGAGGCGATCAGCTGCTTCGAGGTGGGCAGCTCGATCTCGGCGGTGCCCTTGCCCTCGGCGGGGCATTGCTGCAGCAGGTAGCCGATCAGCCGCTGCGTGCTCGAGCGCAGCGAATACGATTCCACGTCATGAACCAGGGAATGCAGCCGTGTCGACAGTCCCGCCAGCATGGCCAGCGCGAACGAGGTGTCGCGCTCGATCAGTTCGATCACCGGCTTGCGCGGGATGTGCAGCACCATCGCGTCGCTCACCGCTTCGGCGAGCACCGGGTAGGGACGGTCCATGAACATTACCGCTTCGCCGAAGCTCTGCCGCGGCCCCAGCACCTGCACGACCTTCTCGTTGCCGGTCGACGACGGGAAGGCCAGCTTGATCTGCCCCCAGATGATGACGAAGAAACCGCGTGCCGGATCGCCCTTGTGGAACAGCATCTCGCCCTTGGCGAGGCGCCTTTCGCGCGACTCGGCGGCGACGTGCTGCAACTGCGCGGGCGGCACTTCGACAAACAGGGGAAGCCGGGAAATGATGCTTGCAATGTCGATTTTCTCGGGTTTGCCGACCGCCATATTTCCTCCTAAGGCCCGAAGTCTAGCGTATTTGCGACTTGTCCTTCTTCTTGATGCCGATCAAGGAAAGGGACTATCCCGGACCAATACAGTGTCGGCACACTGCGCTAGGCAGGGAAACAGCCAAAGGGGAACTTATGAGCGGGACATTCACGACCTCGACGGCGCGGAACATCTTCTTCGGCGGAACCATCTTCTTCGCCCTGGTGTTCCTGGCGCTGACGTACCAGAACGAGCAAATCATTCCGCAGCGGGATCAGCATCTGCAGCTGGCTTCCAATCCGGATATCGCAGCGGGCAAGAAGCTCTGGGAAACGCACCAGTGCATCGGCCGCCATACGCTGCTCGGCGAAGGCGCCTACTTCGCGCCGGAGCTCGGCAACGTCTACAAGCGCCGCGGCCCCGACTTCATCAAGGCCTGGATCGCCTCGCAGCCGACGCACACCCCGGGCCGCCGCCAGATGCCGCAGTTCGGCTTCACCGACAAGGAGCTCGACGAGCTCGTCGCCTTCTTCAAGTACGTGTCGGAGATCGACACCGCGAAGTGGCCGCCCAACATCCAAGGCTGAGACCGAAAGGACCATGACTATGCAATACAAATCCCAAGCGGTCGCGAAGTACTACTTCGTCGGCGCCATCGCGCTGTTCGTGGCGCAGATCCTGTTCGGCCTCGTGATGGGCCTGCAGTACGTCGTCGGCGACTTCCTGTTCCCCGAGATTCCCTTCAACGTCGCGCGCATGGTGCACACCAATGCGCTGATCGTCTGGCTGCTGATGGGCTTCATGGGTTCCGCGTACTACCTGGTGCCCGAGGAAACCGAGACCGAGCTCTTCAGTCCCAAGCTCGCCATCGCGATGTTCTGGATCTTCCTCGTCGCCGCGGGCCTCACCGTGGTCGGCTATCTCATGGTGCCGTACGCCGCGCTGGCGAAGATGACCGGCAACGACCTGCTGCCGACGATGGGACGCGAGTTCCTCGAGCAGCCGCTGCCGACCAAGCTCGGCATCGTGGTCGTAGCGCTGGCCTTCCTGTTCAACATCACCATGACGGTGCTCAAGGGCCGCAAGACCGCGATCTCCCTGGTGCTGCTGATGGGCCTGTGGGGACTGGCGATCTTCTTCCTGTTCTCCTTCTACAACCCGAGCAACCTGGTGCGCGACAAGTTCTTCTGGTGGTGGACCGTGCATCTGTGGGTCGAAGGGGTCTGGGAACTCATCCTCGGCGCCATCCTCGCCTTCGTGCTGATCAAGGTGACCGGCGTCGACCGCGAAGTGATCGAGAAGTGGCTGTACGTCATCATCACCCTGACGCTGATCACCGGCATCATCGGTACCGGCCACCACTACTACTGGATCGGCACGCCCGAGTACTGGCAGTGGTGGGGTTCGATCTTCTCCGCGCTGGAGCCGATCCCGTTCTTCGCCATGACGCTGTTCGCCTTCAACATGGTGAACCGCCGCCGCCGCGAGCATCCGAACAAGGCCGCGACGCTGTGGGCGCTCGGCACCGGCGTGATGTCCTTCCTCGGCGCCGGCGTTTGGGGCTTCCTGCACACCCTGGCTCCGGTGAACTTCTACACGCACGGCACGCAGATCACCGCGGCGCACGGCCACATGGCGTTCTACGGCGCCTACGTGATGGTGGTGATCACCATGATCTCCTACTCGATGCCGTTGATGCGCGGCCGCGCCGCCAACTCCAACAAGGCCCAGGTGATGGAGATGTGGAGCTTCTGGCTGATGACCATCGCCATCGTGTTCATCACCCTGTTCCTCACGGCTGCGGGCATCCTGCAGGTGTGGCTGCAGCGCGTGTCGGCGAACCCGATGTCCTACATGGACACGCAGGACCAACTGTCGCTGTTCTACTGGCTGCGCGAAGGCACCGGCGTGATCTTCCTGATCGGCCTGCTGACCTACATCGCCAGCTTCTTCGTCAAGGGCGAGACGGCGAAGGCCTGACGGCAGCACGCAGCATCAAGAGAGAACCCGGCCGCGAGGCCGGGTTTTTTTTGACTTTCGGTTACCCGAATACCCGGATATGGGTATTTACGTCACGATGCCGTCACCGCATTATGACTGCATAATTTTCGCTTATGGATGGGATTGGCGTGACGGACGTTAGAAAACACAGCAAACAGACGCCGCGTTGTTCACGTTGCGGCGACCCGGCAACTGACATCAGCTACCGATGGAACCCCACGCTGAACGACTTCGAGCTAAAAGTTCAATGTGAGCGTTGCGCTGTGGACAGCCACTCGCAGAAAGCCGACCCCAGCCCGAGATCGGCTTCCAGCGGGCGCTGAATAGCAACGTTTGTTCCGATGTTCGCTCATGCGCCCAATGCCGCCACGGTGAAGCCAACCAGATCTGCCACCAGCCGTCGGCAAGCCCCCTGCGCGGGCTGGTGGCCGCGCGGTAACTGATCTCGGCTGCCGACCTTCCCGTCTGGTAGAGCGCGAGATGCCGCAACCCCGCCTCGGGTTCAATCGCAATTTGCGATGAAGCGTTTCGCGCCGTCCGGCGGGGCCTTGACCGCAATCAAGGAAGCCCGAATTCCCGACGACTAAAGTCGGGAATACCGAAATCAGGAAAGGCAGCCAGCATGAACGCAGCGGACTTGGCATTGATCCCGGAGGAGCCGCCTGCGCGGCCGTCTCTCATCTCCTCGTCGGCGGTGGCGCTGCATCCGCCCGGCGACCTCGCCATCTGGGTGTTCATCCTCGCCGAGTTGCTCGCCTTCGGCGTCTTCTTCGCCACCTACGCGATCACGCGCATGCACAACGTCGCGCTGTTCGACGAGATGCAGCTGACGCTCGACCGCCGCGCCGGCGCCGTCAATACCTTCCTTCTGATCACCGCGAGCTGGTGCGTGGCGCGCGCGGTCGCGGCGATCAAGCTCGACCGCGTCACGGCCAGCCAGCGCTGGCTGCTGTGGGGCATGCTGGCCGGCGTCGGCTTCGTCGTCGTCAAGCTGTTCGAGTACCACGCCAAGCTGTCGCACGGCATCAATCTCGGCACCAACACCTTCTACATGTTCTACCTGTCGCTGACCTTCTTCCACTTCATGCACGTGCTGCTCGGGCTGGCGATCCTGGCGGCGGTGTGGCTGAAGACGCGCCGCGGCGGCTACTCGTCGGCCGATCATCTCGGCATGGAGACCGGCGCGTCGTACTGGCACATGGTCGACCTCGTCTGGGTCGTGCTGTTTCCGCTCGTTTACGTGATGAGGTGAGGCATGAACGCAGGCAGACTGGATTTCTTCTGGGTGGCCCTCGTCGCCGGCACCGCGATCACCTGGGGCATGGGCGAGCGCGGCGCGGCGGGCACGGCGGCCGTGCTCGGCATACTCGCCATCGCGGCGCTCAAGGGCATTTGGATCACGCGAGAATTCATGGGCTTGCGCCGCATCAAGTTTTTGTGGCCGGGTCTGGTGATAGGGTGGCTGCTGGTCGTACTCGCGATCATCGCGCTCACCTACTGGAAAGGACAAGGCTGATGGACATGCGTGCGCAGGAAGTCCCCTACTACGAGACCGCCGGCAACGAGATCGGGCTCTTCGAGCACGCCTGGAAGAACCGCCTGCCGGTGCTGATCAAGGGCCCGACGGGCGTCGGCAAGACGCGCTTCGTCGCGCACATGGCGGCGCGGCTCGGCCTGCCGCTGTTCACCGTCGCCTGCCACGACGACCTCACCGCGGCGGATCTCGTCGGCCGCCACCTGATCGGCGACGGCGAGACCTACTGGTCCGACGGCCCCCTCACGCGCGCCGTGCGCGAAGGCGGCATCTGCTATCTGGATGAGGTGGTCGAGGCGCGCAAGGACACGACGGTCGTGATCCATCCGCTCGCCGACCATCGTCGCACGCTGCCGATCGATCGCACCGGCGAAGTGCTGAACGCACCGGACTCGTTCATGCTGGTGGTGTCGTACAACCCCGGCTACCAGAACTTCCTCAAGGGCATGAAGCCGTCGACGCGCCAGCGCTTCGTCAGCCTGCGCTTCGATTTCCCCGCAGCCGAGCGCGAAGAGGCGATCCTGATCGGCGAAACGCGTTGCGATGAGATGATCGCGAAGCGCCTCGTCTCGATCGGCCGGAGCTTGCGCGCGCTGAAGGACGTCGACCTCGAGGAGGTCGCCAGCACGCGTCTCTTGGTCTACGCGGCGATCCTGATCCGCGACGGCCTCGATCCGGTCGAAGCCTGCCGCGCGGCGCTGGTGGAGAGCCTCACCGACGACGCCGAAGTCGCCGCGGCGCTGATGGAGGTGGTCCTTGCCACCTTCGGCCGCTAGCGTTCCGGGACAGGGGCTGGCAGTCGCGGCCGAATCGCTGTATCTCGCCAATCTGCTGGTCGCGCCGGGGCTCGCCTTCCTCGCCATCGCCTGGCTGCGCTCGCGCCATCCCGAGGCGGCGCCGCTCGCGCGCTGCCATCTCGACCAGGCCTTCTTCGTCAGCCTGTGGGGCGGCATCCTGCTGGTCGTCGCGAGCAGCGTCTTCGTCGCGCTCGGCGGACTCGCGTGGAAGTGGACCTGGGTGGTCGTGATCCTCTACTTCACCATGGTGCATTCGACGCTGATCCTGTTCGGTGCGCTGGGCCTCGCCAAGGCGATGGCCGGCAAACCCTACGCGTACCCGCTCATCGGTCCTCGCTGTGGCTAGCTCGCGCGTGATCCCCATCAAGCCCTGGTCGGTCCAGGCCGCGCCCGGCGGCGCCGGCGCGCTGCAGCGCAGCCGCACCTGGTGGCAGATCGGCTTCTTCGTGCTGTTCGTCATGGCCCCCGTGTTCGACCTGTTCCGCTTCGACCTGACGGCGGGGCACGCGATCGTCCTCGGCCTCGACTGGCGTCTCGGCCTCGACGACTTCTTCGCCGGCCGCATCTCCGCCACGCAGGCCGGCCTCAACATCCTGCTGCGCCTGTTCCTGCCGATCGTCAGCGGCGCGGTGATCTTCATAGTCGTCGCCTGGCGCTGGGGCCGCCTCTACTGCGGCTGGCTGTGCCCGCACTTCTCCGTGGTCGAAACCATCAACCGCCTGATGCGCCACGCCTCGGGCAAGCCGAGCCTCTGGGAGAAGAAGCCGCTGCCGGCGAAGAACCCGGACGGCAGCGCGTTCATCGTCGATGCGCGCTGGTGGTTCGTCACGATGCCGCTCGCCGTCGCCTTCGCCTTCCTCTG
>DAIDAU010000249.1 GCA_027310465.1 Rhodocyclaceae bacterium | reverse complement strand
CACAACGCGTGCTGCATCTTGAGGAGCAGTTGCGCCTGGAGCGCCTGCACCGGTATGCGCCGAAGAGCGAAAAGCTCAAGGAGCGCATCTTCAACGAAGCCGAGCAGGCCGCCGCTGAAAGCCGGGACGACGACGATGTCGAGGCGGTCGCCGTGCCGGACACGGGATTGCCGGAGGCTCCAAAGCCGGCGCCGAAGACACGCGGCCGCAAGCCGCTGCCTGACGATCTGCCGCGCCAACGCGTCGAACATGATCTGGGTGAGGATCAAAAGGACTGTCCGTGCTGCCATAATCGGATGCATCGGATGGGCGAGACCGTCACCGAGCAGTTGCACGTCGAGGTGAAGGCGTCGGTGCTGCAACATGTGCGGTTCAAATATGCCTGCCGTCACTGCGAGCGCACCGCGCTGAACACCCCGATTGTGACCGCGCCGATGCCGGCGCAGCCGCTGCCGGGTAGCGTCGCCACGCCATCGACGCTGGCGCTGGTGCTCGCCAACAAATACGTCGACGGCACGCCGCTGTACCGTGTGGCGGACGCGCTGGGGCGCGCCGACGTCAGCATCAGCCGCGGGACGCTGGGCAACTGGGTGATCCGCTCGAGCGAGTTGCATCTGCATCGGGTCTATGACGCGCTACAGCAAAAGCTCAGGTCGCAGCCCCTGGTCCACGGCGACGAAACCTGGGTCCAGGTTCTTAAAGAGGACGGCCGTGATGCGCAGGCCAAATCCTTCATGTGGGCCTATCGCAGCGGCCAGGACTGCGCGCAGCCGGTCGTGCTGTTCGATTACCAACCCGGTCGCGGCCAGGAACATCCTCAGGCCTTCCTGGCCGGCTATCGCGGCTTGTTGATGAGCGACGGCTATGACACCTGGCGCACGCTGACAGGCGCGACCCATCTCGGCTGTATGGCGCATGCGCGCAGGAAATTTACCGATGCGCTCAAGGCCAGGACAAAGCCTGGCGGTCCGCCATTGCAGGCGCTCAAGTTCTTCGAGGCGTTGTATGAGGTCGAGAGGGTGGCGCGCCAGACGCCGCCCGACGGCGAAACGCGCGCCGCATACACCTTGCGGCTGCGCCAGCAGCATAGCCTGCCGGTATTGGCCGCCTTCCGGACCTGGCTCGACGACCAGGCGCCGAAGGTCCTACCCGAAAGCTTGACCGGCAAGGCGATCGCCTATGCGCGCAACCAATGGGATTATCTGACCCGTTACACCAGTGACGGTCTCGCCCCGATCGATAACAATGTTCTGGAGCGCGACATCAGGCCGTTTTGCACCGGACGAAAAAGTTGGCTGTTCAGCGACACCGTTGCCGGCGCCAAGGCAAGCGCCGTGATCTACAGTTTGGTGCTGACATGCCGGGCATGCGGCGTCGATCCCTATGCATGGCTACGTCACGCGCTCACCGAATTGCCCCAGCGCGCGCCAGACGCCGATATCGAAGATCTGTTGCCGTTCAATTGCACCCGTTATGATGCCATTGACAGGACTGAACTTTCGATCCGAAGATGCCC
>DAIDAU010000245.1 GCA_027310465.1 Rhodocyclaceae bacterium | reverse complement strand
ATCACGGCGCGGTCCTGCTGTTCCTCGTCGCCGCCTGGCTCTTCGATCGCGCGGGAATGTGGTTCGGCGCCGCTTGGCCGGCGCCGCTGTTCCTGCTGTCGAACTATCTCTTCCTCGCCGCGATCGTCGCCCTGCTGCTGTGGACGCTGATCCGCCATCGGCGCACGGACTCCTATCGCAGCGACAATTTCCTCTTCGTGCTGGCCCTGCCGGCGTTCCTGGTCGCCAAGCACCTGATGCTCAGCCAGGACGGCTTCCAGGCCGGCTGGATGACGGCGATCGCGCTGTTCCGCGTGGCCTTCCTGGTGATGCTGGAACGCACGCTGACGCAGTTCATGAAGGGCGTCTTCCAGGTCGAGATCCTGCGCCATCGTGCGCTGGACATGGCGATCAAGCTGCTGGCGCTGGCGCTCGCCTGCGCCGCGCTGCTGCCCTCGGCGGGGGTCGCCGCCGCGGAGCTGCTGCTGGCGCTGCTGCTCCTCGCGCGCTTCGCCTTCTGGAAGCCGCAACTGGCGACGCGGCGGCTCGATATCGGCATCATGTACCTCGGCTATCTCGGCATCGTGCTGCAGCTCCTGCTCGACGTCGCGGATCGCGTTGCGCATCCGGCCTGGGTCGGCACCGTCGCGGTGCACGTGTTCACCTTCGGCGTCATGGGGCTGATCATGCCCGCCCTGATGATCCGCATATCGAAGGGGCACACCGGCCGCAAGGTGATGTTCGAGCCGCTTGACCTTTGGGCGCTGCGGATTATGATGGCGGCATTCGTGCTGCGGATCGTCGCGCCGCAGCTCTATCCGGCGGGCTACACGGCCTGGATCGCACTGGCCGCCGCTTGCTGGTGCGCTTGCTTCGGCTTGGTCGGCTGGCGTCTGGTGCCGTTCCTGTGGCAGCCGCGCGTCGACGGGAAGGAGCACTGAAAGGAGGAGATCATGCAGCGTCGCCTGTTGGTCGCGGTCTTGGCGGGATGCTTCGCCGGCAGCAGCGTCGCGGAATCTCCTTCGGCAGAGCCGACAGCGGCGGACGAAGCGCGTCGCGCTCCACCCGACGTTCCGCTCGCAGAAGTCCTTCGCCCGGATACCGACCCTTCCGCCTTCTGGATCAGCGAGAAGCTCGACGGCATGCGCGCGATTTGGGGCGGCCGCGAGCTGCGCTTCCGCAGCGGCCGGCGCGTCCCTGCGCCGGCCTGGTTCCTCGCGGGCCTGCCCGGCCAGCCCCTCGACGGCGAGCTGTGGCTGGGACGCGGCCGCTTCGACGAATTGTCGGGCATCGTGCGCCGCGCGCATCCGGCGGATGACGAGTGGCGCGCCGTGAGATACCGGGTGTTCGAACTGCCGGGCGGGGACGGGACTTTCACCGAGCGCAGCGAGCGCTTGAAGGCGCTTGCCGAAAGCGCCGGCGTTCCCTGGCTGGGCGCCGTCGAGCAGTACCGCGTCACGGATCGGCGCGAGTTGCTGGCGAAGCTGGACGCCGTGATCCATGCCGGAGGGGAAGGCCTGGTCCTGCATCGCGCCAGCGCGCGCTACGCCGCCGGCCGCACCGGCGACTTGCTCAAGCTCAAGCCCTGGCAGGATGCGGAAGCGACCGTCGTCGGCCATGAGCCGGGACGCGGGCGGCTCGCGGGCACAACGGGCGCCCTGCGCCTGCGCACCTTGGAGGGCAGGGAATTCAAGCTCGGTTCGGGGCTCAGCGACGCCCTGCGCCGCGATCCGCCTCCCGTGGGCACGCTCGTCACCTATCGCTATCAAGAACTGACCAAGGACGGCATTCCCCGCTTTCCGCGCTACTGGCGCATGCACGAAGAGTTCTAGTCGAAAAAAAGCCCCGCCGAAGCGGGGCCCTGAACGCCGGACTGCTGTCCGAAAGGTCTAACTCAAACCGTTACGCCGTCTGCGACTTCCTTGAACTCCGCGATCTGATCGAAGTTCATGTAGCGGTAGACGTCGGCCGCCTTGGCGTTGACCGCCTGCACCTGCTCCATGTATTCGGCGACCGTCGGGATCTTGCCCATCAGCGCGCACACCGCGGCGAGCTCCGCCGACGAGAGATAGACGCGCGTGTCGATGCCGAGGCGGTTCGGGAAATTGCGCGTCGACGTCGACACCGCCGTACTGCCCTTGCGGACCTGCGCCTGGTTGCCCATGCACAGCGAGCAGCCGGGCATCTCCATGCGCGCGCCCGACTTGCCGAGCACCGAGTAGTAGCCTTCCTCGTTGAGGATCATTGCATCCATCTTGGTGGGCGGCGCGATCCACAGGCGCGTCGGGATGTCGCTCTTGCCGTCGAGCACCTTGCCGGCCGCGCGGAAGTGGCCGATGTTGGTCATGCACGAGCCGATGAAGACCTCGTCGATCTTGTCGCCGGCGACTTCGGACAAGAGCTTCACGTCGTCCGGATCGTTCGGGCAGGCGAGGATCGGCTCCTTGACGTCGGCGAGGTCGATCTCGATCACGGCCGCGTATTCGGCGTTCGCGTCGGGCTGCAGCAGCTTGCCGTTGGCGATCCAGTCCTCCATCGCCTTGATGCGGCGCGCCAGCGTGCGCTTATCCTCGTAGCCTTCGGCGATCATCCACTTCATCAGCGTGATGTTCGAGCGCAGGTACTCGACAATCGGCTCGCGATTGAGGCGCACCGAGCAGCCGGCGGCGGAGCGCTCGGCGGAGGCGTCGGTCAACTCGAAGGCCTGTTCGACCTTGAGGTCCGGCAGGCCTTCGATTTCAAGGATGCGGCCGGAGAAGATGTTCTTCTTGCCCTTCTTCTCGACCGTCAGCAAGCCCTGCTTGATCGCGTAGTAGGGGATGGCGTTGACCAGGTCGCGCAGCGTGATGCCGGGGTTGAGCTTGCCGCGGAATTTCACCAGCACGGACTCGGGCATGTCGAGCGGCATGACGCCGGTCGCGGCGGCGAAGGCGACGAGGCCGGAGCCGGCCGGGAAGGAGATGCCGATCGGGAAGCGCGTGTGACTGTCGCCGCCGGTGCCGACGGTATCGGGCAGCAGGAAGCGGTTGAGCCACGAGTGGATCACGCCGTCGCCGGGACGCAGCGAGATGCCGCCGCGCGCGGTGATGAAGGATGGCAGCGTGCGGTGCGTCTTGACGTCGACCAGTTTCGGATAGGCGGCGGTGTGGCAGAAGGACTGCATCACCAGGTCGGCGGAGAAGCCGAGGCAGGCGAGATCCTTGAGCTCGTCGCGCGTCATCGGTCCCGTCGTGTCCTGCGAGCCGACCGAGGTCATCCTGGGTTCGCAGTAGGTGCCGGGACGCACGCCCTTGCCCTCGGGCAGGCCGCAGGCGCGGCCGACCATCTTCTGCGCCAGCGAGTAGCCCTTGCCGGTGTCGGCGGGGGCGCCGGGCACGCGGAACAGCGTGGAGGGCGCAAGGCCGAGCGCCTCGCGCGCCTTCGCGGTGAGGCCGCGACCGATGATCAGCGGGATGCGGCCGCCGGCGCGGACTTCGTCGAAGATCACGTCGGACTTCACCTTGAACTCGGCGATCACCTCGCCGTTCTTCAGCGCCTTGCCTTCATACGGCCTGAGCTCGACGACGTCGCCCATGTCCATCTTCGCGACGTCGAGCTCGATCGGCAGGGCGCCGGCATCTTCCATCGTGTTGTAGAAGATCGG
>DAIDAU010000244.1 GCA_027310465.1 Rhodocyclaceae bacterium | reverse complement strand
GTATTCGTGTTGAGCGAAGTCGAGTTGGTGGCCACGGAAGCCGCGGAGGACGCGTTGACGATGAAGACAAAGGCGGTGTTCAGCGCCTGTTCCAGCGCAAGCGGATTGCTGACGAGAAAATAGGTATCCGGATTTCCGTCGGCGCCCGCTGTTCCGTCGCTCTTCTTGCTGTCCCATTCGGCCTGCAGATTCGGCTTGTTGTCGCCGTCGGTATCCTTGAAGCCGCCCCATTTCGACGCGTAGTACAAGGAATCCTGAAGGCTATTGGAAGAAGAGGCGGTGCCAATTGCGTAACGGGCTATTGTGACGGGATCGGTGACATCGCAACCGTTTCCGTCCGCATAATGGTCGACGTTGTTCACATCCCTATACGTTGCCGACCACGTCTTGGTGCTGTCCGTGCCGCAACCGCCGTCTGTGCCCAGGTGGGCACTGCTTGGAGTCGCCGGTTTTACGATCGTGATGCTTTGCGGGTCGGCAAACTTGAAGTTCAGGATACCGGAATGAAAATGCGGACCATCCTGGGTGGTTCCACTGATGATGTAGCCGAAACCTTGTGGAATGATGGTGGAATAGGCAACGGTATTCGTCATAACGTATACGGAATTGGCCAACGTGCCGCTGAGTCCCATCGCGGCGTCGCAGCCACCGGATGTGGTCGTGATGCAGTAGCGCAAAATGCCCCAGACGTCTTGATCGTAATCGCCACCCTGTTCGCTATCTTCCCAGTTGAGATAGACCTGGCCGGTGGCCGTTGTCGACGAATAGGAGCGATAGACAAGCTGCATGTCGACCAGTGCCCCTCCGCCCATTCCTCGTTGATTCACGGACAAATCGGTACGGCCCGACGTGTCCAGGCGATATGCCGGCTGAATTACGATGGCTTGTCCGCTTGTTGATCCGGGAACCGGAATTGTCAATCGCGGGACGTTGGTGGCGAGTTGGACCCCATAGGTCGCCACCTTGAGCGACTTCGCGTCGGTCGTCGGCACGGCGGTGAGGTCGGTGCGAATCCTGTTGGTATGTGCGAGATAGGCCAGGCCCGACATCAGGTAGCTGCCTTCGAGCGTCGGGCCTTCGGGGCAGATGCCGTAGATCTGCCCCAGCCCGGATACCGTCTTGGCCGTACAAAGCTCGTAATTGCTGGAAGTCGATGCCGGCGAGTACGAGGAGCCGGACAGCGTCTTGCCTATGAAATAGCTGTTGCCCGTGATTCCTTCGCCGTCCCCCACGGCATTTGTCTTGGACGCCGGCGTGATTCCGCTGCCGTTGATGTCAGCCAGGTCGTGAGTGCCGAGATCGAATTTCGAGGTATTTTGCGTCGATGAGGGAGCGGGGGACGACTTGTTGTACTCGTTGGTCGACACCGAGGCATTGAATACCAGGGCATTCAGCGGCGAGCAGTAGTTGTTGTTGGTGAGCGGGTCGCTCCAGGTCGCAAGTGGCAGGCCGAGCGTCGCGTCGGCCGATCCGGAACCATAGGTGTAGGCGCTCGTCGCGCCGTTGCCGTGGCCGGAGAAATAGCGAATCGTCTCGTAAAAGATTTCCGCCATCGGGTTGCCCCAACTGCGGCATTGGCCTTGGCTGACGGAGACCTGCTGCCAGGTGCAGTTGTCGCCGTTCGATCCGAGGTAGGTTCCGTCTCCATAGTAATAGCCATAGATCCTCATCCTGCTGAGCGTGTTGATGATATTGCCGCCCGATGGAACCTTGAAGGTGCCGTCCCCGGAATCGCTGCCTCCGCCCAGCGCATTGATCTCGTCGGTCAAGGGGCCGATGTTCTTTCGCAGCACGCCGCCCGAGATGTTCTTGTCGTAGCTTCCCGTCATCAGCCCGAACTTGAGCAGGCCGGGTTCGCCATAGACTTGCAGCAGGCCGATGGGCTTGTAGTTGCCCGCGGGATATTGCTTGCACTTTTCGTCGCCGAGCCAGTTGGGATCGCAGCTCTTCACGCGGGCCACGAAATCGCCGTAACCGCTGCCGTTATTGATGCGACCCGAACTGGAGGTCGACATGTTCGGCCCGATCGAACTGGCGAAGCTGCCGCTTTGGGACGCACGATTTCCCTGGGTGCCTGTGGCACCCGCAAGCGCGTCGGTCTTCTCGAGATTGGCGGCGATGAGATCCTCCCGCGTTCGGCATTGCCAGCGTTCGTTGGCGGCCCAAAGCGAGAAGTTGCCCGACACGGCGCGAATCAGCGGCGGGTTGGTGTTCGTTTGAGACTTGTCGTTCGGCGAGCCTCCCCCGAGTGTCGTATTGCAGAACGTGACCCCGGTCTGCGTCCAGTTGCGCAGGAGCCAATTGGATATGTTGCCCGATCCGAAGGCGCCCCCGCTCTCGACGACTATCTTGACTTCATTGGCGTTGCACGTGTTGGCGTTGGCGGCCAAGCTGTTGTACATCGCGATGCCGGTTCCGTTCACGCAGCTGACGGCACCGATCATGTAGTTGCCGAACTGGTTGCCGGCATCCCGCGCCATGATCTGGTCGCCCACGGCAAAGCTTGTCGTGGAGCTGCCGACAACGAAGGTCTTTGCACCCGTGCCGATGGACACGGTCGAAGTGCTGGCGACGTCGCTGACCCCGAGGTTCGGGTTGAACGGCGTCAGCGAATTGATGTCGCTGCCGTTGTAGTACTTGGCCCAGGAATGGGCGTCGTTGGGGAGATAGCTGCGTTCCAGTACGGTAAGGGCCGTGGCACCGCCGCTGGAATAGGTCTGGTCGGTGGAGCGCAGGCCGCCATAGAGCAGCTTGCGCACGGCATCGACGCGCGCCATCGAAACCCAGTTGAGAAAGTTTCCGCTCCAACTCGAGCCGTTGCAGTAGTGCTTGGGCAAGTCGCCGCTGGACGGCGTTTGCGCAACCCAGGCGGTGCTGGTGCCGGTTGCGGCGTTGTAGTAGGCCGTCGGAGGCAGATTCGGATCGGCCAGGACATACTTCTTCAGGTCCGAATTGTAGTAATACTGCATCGTTACCTGATAGAACCTCTGGATGTCCGTGTTGAATTTCCAGAAGACGGGCAGGCTGCTGCTGCTCGTGGCGAGCGCGGAAGGCTCGAAGCGCTGGCTGGCGCTGCTGTACGTGTAGCACTTGGCCGTGTCGAAATAGCCGTAATAATCGATGGTGTTCTTGTAGGTCGTTTCGACTTGGCCATCGCCATCGAGGTCGGAGTAGTCGTTGTAGGCCTTCTTGTACAGCTGCTGGTCCTTCGAAATGTCGAGCATCACGGAGGGCGGAATCGGTGCCGTGATGTAGAGCGGTTTGTTGGTGAGAGTCAGCTGTGCCGACGACGGCAGCGGAAACGACACGGCGAAGCACGCGATTCCGATGATGGCAAGGCGGTCGAACAATTGGCGCGTCATGGCGTCCTCACTTTTCTGTTGCACCGGCTGGAGCGGCCCGGTGTCCGGCCTACTTTTGCGAATAGACGGACTGCAGGAATACGCGTGTATCGGTGCTCTTGCCGCTTGCTCTGGCGGTGATCCGGTATGCGGGAGCCCAGCCGCCGGAACACGTCGGGCACTTGAGTTGCCCCGCAGCTTCGGCGCGCCAGCGCGGAGTAGCGGCGAGTACCGAGTTGGGGTCGTGCGCCGCATCCAGGACCGTTGTAGCTGCGACGTCGCTCGCGCCGCCCCATTGGGTGTCGTCCGAAAATGCGGGCGCCGAGCCGGCGGAGCAAAGACCGTTCGTGCAATTGGCGTCGAAGCTGAAAGGGCTTGTGCCGATCAGCAGACCTTCGGCCTCACGCAGAGTGCGCTCGGCCGCCTGAAAGGCGACGGCACGATCCGCTGCGTTGCCTGCCATGCGCTCCTGCATCAAGGAGGTCTTCATGGCGGCGATCCCGAGCAGGGTCAGAATGACCAGGAAGACCAAGCTGACCAGCAAGGAATAGCCTCGCTGCCGGTTGCTTGCGGAGAGACGCGGGGAAGTCGGGAGGGTCATCATGCGATGTCAGCTCAATCCGTTCCGCACGGCGATGGTGGTTCGGTAGATCTGATGGAAGGTCCGGGTCGTGTTGGTCTTGGTGTTTCCATGGCAGTCCACATAGTTGGACGAAGCCGCTGCCAATGTCACGTTGGCATCCGAGTTCGTGAGCAACAGGCAGAGTTGAACGCTCTTGATCGTCCCCGCGGGGGACGAAACGTACCGGTCTATGGCGCCGTCACCGTTGCTGTCTACGCCATAGAGCACCGCGAAATCCTCCACGTTGTCGGCAAGTTCCTCCAACGCCAGGCCGGCATTGCTGTACCGCTTCAGGACGGAATCCGTGCCCAGAAAGTAGACGTGATTGGTGAAGCCCATGATTTCCGTCACGTTCTTGGCGTAGGCGTGACTCAATGCGGCCGATGGTTGTCCAGACGAGGTCGGCACGCCGTTGAAATAGAAGATCTCCGCGCCGGCGCAGTCGGCGATCACGTTCGGGCCCGCGCCAAGCGTTCCGGTGCCGCCGCTGAAGCTGACCGTGTCGGTGGCGGAGGCCATGTTGGACGTCAGACGGAAGACATTCGCCGACGCATACTGGACCTTGAGGATGTCCGTTCCCGCCTTCGGTGTCGCGGAAAGCCATGTCGGCTTAGTCGCAGCGGACCATCCCGCGACCGGGGCGACATACGTCTTGTTGTCCGCATCCGTGTTGGCCGGCGTCGCGGGCGTTGCGGCGGCGGCGTTGCAGCCCATGTGGCCGGCGTTGAGCAGGTCGTATCCGATGACTTGAGTGGCGAAGCGAGCATTTTCCTGGATGCCGGTGAAGGCGTTGCCGACGAGGGATGTCTGCCGGCTCGTCAGGAAGACCGTCGTGACCGCGAGCACCAGCACCATGGACAGCGCCATGGCGATCATCAACTCGGTCAGGGTAAGGCCGGCCTGGCGTGTCTTTGTCATGGCGCAAAAATCGTAACCAGACGCTGTGTGGATGAAGCCGTCGCATCGCTCTGGTTGAGTTGCGCGCGGGAGTTGTCCCACCATATCTTCACGACCCATTGCCCACCCGCGGCGCCGTCACAGGCCGGCGTGGTGCTGGACGAGCCATCGTAGGGCGTGCTGTCAAGGCAGACGACACCATTGCCGGATGGCAGGAGCGCTGCGAGCGCCGTCTTCCACATGTCGATTTCATAGTTGGCCAGCACTTGGGCCGAACAGGCGCTCGCAGTGCAGTCGAGCGTCTTGGCGCCAGTCGCCACATAGTAATTTGCGGTGGTTGCCTGGCCGGCCGTCGCTTGCGAGAGGGCGTTGGCGCGCAGCTTGTCGACGATGTCGGACGCCAACGAACTGGCGATGGACCGATAGTAGGAGCTTTGCGTCGACTTGAGCGACCCGACCTGGAGACCCGCGACGCCGAGCAGTCCGAAGGACAGCACGACAACGGCGACGAGCACCTCCAACAGCGTGACGCCATGCTGGTATCGCAGAGTGCGTTTCGGAAAATTCATGGTGGATGCGCGCATCGCTAACTGCAGACGGCGGTCGTCCGCGCGGACGTGACTCGACCCGCAGGGGTCAGCGTGACGACTCGCCCCGTATAGCCCGTCTTGCAGAGGGTCATGGTCAACGATCCTTGCGGGAACCCCGAGCCGTCCGAATTGAAGGAAAGATAGTCGTTGGCGCTGGAGAACGAGATCGCCGTGCCGCTCAAGGCGCTGCTCGTCCGCAGGACGAAGTTGCCGTCGGCGGTCGCGCCGGTGCCATCGACCACTCCCCGCGTCGCACGGTCGACGAAAATGATGCGCCCTTGATTCCAATCCACAGAACCGCTTGCCAAGCAGTTGGCGTTATCCGTGCTGGGGCAGATGGTTACCGAAACCCCGCGCTTTACTGCCTCGCTTCTCGCGAAGGTCAGATCGGCGACCAGGCCCGTGGAGTCTGCCGTGATTTTCGAATTGACCGAGAAGTCGACGAAGGAAGGAATCGCCACCATGGCCAGTATTCCGACGATCGCAAGCGTCACCATCAGCTCGATCAGCGTAAACCCCTTGGCGACTGGCGCGACCATCTTCGGGTTACCTTGGCGCTACCAGCAACTGGCCGCCGTCGCCGTTCCGGTTACGGTCTTGTTGCCTGCGTTGTCGAGCTTGAAGCTGCCGCATGCGGTGTCGCTGTTCTGCGGCGCTTGCGGCGTGGCCGTCAGCGTAAAGGTGCTTGCGGTGCCCGTGCATCCGTTCGCGGCCGTGAGCTGGTAGGAGCCGTTGGGAGAATTGAGCGGCAGGCTGATGCCGCAGGTCGTGCCGCCTGCCGTCGTCGTGTACCTGGCGTTCTCCGTGTAATAGCGCTCCATCATCTGAGCCGCGGTCGTCAAAACGACTTTCGCGTCGCTGCGCCGCGATCTTCTTACGTAGTCTTGATAGTTGGGATAGGCCACGGCCGCGATGATTCCGATAATCGCGACGACGACCATCAGCTCGATCAGCGTGACGCCATGCATGGCGCGCCTGCCTTGCGTCAGCGTGGCGGACTTGAATGGGAACTCGAATCCGATCATCTTGATACCTCCATCTATGCCTAGGGTATGGGGTAACGCCGAGCGATGGTAGGTGTTCGCCGATCGTCGGGCAATAGGGTCCGACGAACGGCTTGTTCGCAATTCCGAGCCGGTCTGATGCCATTGCCGCATTTCCCTTTGGCCGCTATAATCCGGCGCCTTGCAGCAAGGCCGCTGTAGCTCAGCTGGTAGAGCAGCGCATTCGTAATGCGAAGGTCGACAGTTCGATTCCGTCCAGCGGCACCAGTCATCCAGGGGCAGTCCTAGCGGCTGCCCTTGTCGTTCCGGGAGCGCGGCATGCAGATCAGCGACAGCGTATTCATCGTGACGGGCGGCGCTTCCGGGCTAGGCGCCGGAACGGCGCGGCTCTTGGCCGCCGAAGGCGCGAAAGTCGTCATCGCCGACCTCAACCAATCAGGCGGCGAAGCGCTGGCGGCCGAACTCGGTTCCAACGTGCGCTTCGCCCTGACCAACGTCGCCGACGAGGCGAGCGCGCAGGCGACCGTCGGCATGGCGTTGTCCGCCTTCGGCGGCCTGCACGGCCTCGTCAACTGCGCCGGCATCGCGATCGGCGAGAAGACGGTGGGCAAGGAAGGCCCGCACGCGCTGGCCAGCTTCAAGCGCGTCATCGACATCAATCTGGTCGGCACCTTCAACATGATCCGCCTGGCTGCGGACGCGATGGCGAAGTCCGAGCCCAACGCGGCCGGCGAGCGCGGCGTCATCGTCAACACCGCTTCGGTGGCGGCGTTCGACGGGCAGATGGGCCAGGCCGCCTATGCGGCCTCGAAGGGCGGCATCGTCGGGATGACGCTGCCCATCGCGCGCGACCTCGCGCGCAGCGGCATCCGCGTCATGACGATCGCGCCGGGCATCTTCGAAACGCCGATGCTGCTGGGCATGCCGCCCGAAGTGCAGGAGGCGCTCGGTAAGATGGTGCCGTTCCCGTCGCGCCTCGGCAAGCCGGCCGAGTACGCCGCGCTCGTCAGGCACATCGTCGAGAACGTGATGCTGAACGGCGAAGTGATCCGCCTGGACGGCGCGATCCGCATGCAGCCGAAATAGTCCGGCGGGTCACCTGAGGAGGGCGCGGAGGAGTATGCTTCCGCGCCTTTGTCGTTTTTGGAATGTTCGTGTCCGAAAGCTGTTACCACTGCGGCCTGCCGGTCCCGGCCGAAGCCGACTTCCGGGTCGCGATCGACGGCCGGCAGCGGGACATGTGCTGCGTCGGTTGCCAGGCAGTCG
>DAIDAU010000212.1 GCA_027310465.1 Rhodocyclaceae bacterium | reverse complement strand
CGCCATGCCCAGCAGGCTGTCCATCGGGCCGCCCGCGGCGGGGGCGGCTTGCGCGTATGCGTCGGAAATGAACACTTTTCGACTCCGGGTTTTATTGGAAACCGCCTATTGTATCAGCCGGCCAAGCCGCTCTCCCGCTGGCGGCGGAACTCGGCGGCATAGCTGTCGAGCCTGTCAGCCTCGATGGCGGCGCGCAGCTCCGCCATCAGCGTCTGGTAGTAGAACAGGTTGTGGATGGTGGCCAGCTGCGTGCCGAGGATCTCGTTGGCGCGCTGCAGGTGATGCACATAGGCGCGCGAGAAATGCCGGCAGCAATAGCAGCCGCAGGTCTCGTCGAGCGGCCGGGTGTCGGTCTTGTGCGCGGCGTTGCGGATGCGGATGTCGCCGTAGCGAGTGAACAGGAAGCCGTTGCGCGCGTTGCGCGTCGGCAGCACGCAGTCGAACATGTCGATGCCGCGGCCGACGGCGAAGACGATGTCCTCGGGCGTGCCGACGCCCATCAGGTAGCGCGGGCGCTGCGCCGGCAGGCGCGGCGCCGTGTGGGCGAGGATGCGCGCGAAGTCCTCCTTCGGCTCGCCGACCGACAGGCCGCCGATGGCATAGCCGTCGAAGCCGATGTCGGCGAGGCCCGCCAGCGATTCGTCGCGCAGGCTCTCGTGCATGCCGCCCTGGACGATGCCGAACAGGGCGTTGGCGTTTTCCAGGCGGTCGTGCTCGTCGCGCGAACGCCGGGCCCAGCGCAGCGACAGCCGCATCGAGTCGGACGCCTGTTTGACGTCGGCCGGGTAGGGCGTGCATTCGTCGAAGATCATCACGACGTCGGAATTCAGCGCGTGCTGGATCTGCATCGAATCCTCGGGCCGCATGAAGAGGCGGTCGCCGTTGATCGGCGAGGCGAACTTGACGCCTTCCTCGGTGATCTTGCGCAGCTCGCCGAGCGAGAACACCTGGAAGCCGCCCGAGTCGGTGAGGATCGGCCGCTCCCAGCCCATGAAGCGGTGCAGCCCGCCGTGCGCGCGGATGACTTCGAGACCCGGCCGCAGCCAGAGGTGGAAGGTGTTGCCGAGGACGATCCGGGCGCCGATGTCGACGAGCTCGTTGGGCGCCATCGCCTTGACGCTGCCGTAGGTGCCCACCGGCATGAACACGGGGGTCTCGACGACCCCGTGCGCCAGCGTCAGGCGGCCGCGGCGCGCGGCGCCGGCGGCGGCGAGAAGTTCAAACTGCATGTTCGCTCCGGGTGATGAGCATGGCGTCGCCATAGCTGAAGAAACGGTAGCCCTGCGCGATCGCGTGGGCATAGGCGGGGCGGATGCGCTCGAGCCCGCCGAAGGCCGACACCAGCATCAGCAGCGTCGACTTCGGCAGATGGAAGTTGGTGATCAGCCGGTCGACGACGCGGAAACGGAAGCCCGGCGTGACGAACAGGTCGGTCTCGCCGCCGCCGGCTTTCAGCTCGCCGGCCAGCGCGGCCGATTCGAGCGTGCGCAGGGTCGTCGTGCCGACGGCCACGACGCGGCCGCCGCGCGCGCGCGCCGCGGCGATGGCGGCGACCGTCGCCTGCGGCAGGTGCCAGCGCTCGCGGTGCATGCGGTGCTCGGCGAGGTTGCGCGTGCGCACCGGCTGGAACGTGCCGGCGCCGACGTGC
>DAIDAU010000177.1 GCA_027310465.1 Rhodocyclaceae bacterium | reverse complement strand
TCGATGACGCGGACGAAGTCACCGTGCGGCTTACCGACAAGCGCGAGTTCAAGGCCAAGATCGTCGGCACCGACAAGCGCAGCGACGTGGCGCTGCTGAAAATTTCCGCCGACGATCTCCCTGTCGTCAACATTGGCGATTCATCCAAGCTGGAGGTGGGGGAATGGGTAGTCGCCATCGGCTCGCCGTTCGGCTTTACCAATTCGGTTTCCCAGGGGATCGTCAGCGCAAAGGGGCGCAGCCTGCCCGGGGAAAACATCGTTCCCTTCATCCAAACCGACGTTCCGATCAATCCCGGCAACTCCGGCGGGCCGTTGTTCAACCTGAATGGCGAAGTGGTCGGCGTCAATTCCCAGATCTACAGCCGGTCCGGCGGCTATCAGGGCATCGCCTTCGCCATTCCGATCGACGTCGCCATGGACGTGCAGGGGCAGTTGAAGGCGTCGGGCCACGTCAGCCGCGGCCGCCTCGGCGTGGTGATCCAGGAGGTGACCAAGGAGCTCGCCGACTCGTTCGGCTTGCAGAAGCCGGCCGGGGCGCTGGTGACCAGCATCGAGAAGAACGGACCGGCCGAGAAGGCCGGCATAGAGGCGGGCGACATCATCCTGAAGTTCGACGGCAAGGCGGTCGGCCAGTCGAGCGACTTGCCGCGCCTCGTCGGATCGACGCGGCCGGGCACCAAGTCGACGCTGGAAGTCTGGCGCAAGGGCGGAACCAGGGATATCGCCATCACCGTCGGCGAAATGCAGGAAGACAAGATCGCCGGACACGGCCTCCGACCCGGTAAACCGGAAAGCGCGGCTGCAGCCAACCGGCTCGGCCTGGTGCTGGCCGAGCCGAATCCGGAGCAGAAGCGCCAGCTGGGAATCCAGCACGGGCTCGTCGTCGAGGACGTTAGGAACGGCGGGCTACGCACCGACCTGCGGCCCGGCGACATCATCCTCTCGCTGATCGACAAGGGCACGCAGACGGACGTCAAGTCGGTCGATCAGTTCAACGGCCTGATCGCGAAAATCGACAAGGCGTCCACGATCACACTGCTGGTGCGGCGCGGCGACGGCCAGACGTTCATCACCATCAAGGGCGCCAGCGATGGCAAGTGAGGCAAAGCTGACGCTGTACGGCAGAAGCTACTGCCATCTTTGCGACGACATGCTCGCCGCGCTGGAAGAATTGCGCGGCGAGTATTCGTTCTCGGTGGAGGTCGTGGACGTCGATTCCGATCCGGCGCTGGAAGCGAAATACGACGAGCTGGTGCCGGTGCTGGAAGCCGAGGGCAAGGAACTCTGCCATTACTTCCTCGACGTCGTGAAAGTGCGTGAATATTTGGGCGGAATCCGCTAAAATCCGGGCCTCGTTTGCGTGCCCAAGGTGCTGAAAACCAAAGGTTCCAGAGTAGGCTCATGCCCGCGAAGCGGGCGTGATGCCGGAACTAATCAGCACTTCCATCATTTCCGTCCATGCAGCATATCCGCAACTTCTCCATCATCGCCCACATCGATCACGGCAAGTCCACTTTGGCGGATCGGATCATTCAGCGCTGCGGCGGCTTGTCGGACCGCGAGATGGAAGCCCAGGTGCTCGACTCGATGGACCTGGAACGCGAGCGCGGCATCACCATCAAGGCCCAGACGGCGGCGCTCAGCTATGTGGCGCGCGACGGGCAGCGCTACAACCTGAACCTGATCGACACGCCGGGACACGTCGACTTCTCCTACGAGGTCAGCCGCTCGCTGTCGGCCTGCGAGGGCGCGCTGCTGGTCGTCGATGCCTCGCAGGGCGTCGAGGCGCAGACCGTGGCGAACTGCTACACGGCGATCGAACTCGGCGTCGAGGTGGTGCCAGTGCTGAACAAGATGGACCTGCCGCAGGCGGATCCGGACGCGGCGCGCCAGGAGATCGAGGACGTCATCGGCATCGACGCGAGCGACGCGGTGCCGTGCTCGGCCAAGACCGGCATGGGCATCGACGACATCCTCGAGGCCGTCATCGCGCGCATTCCGCCGCCCAAGGGCAACCCCGATGCGCCGCTGAAGGCGCTGATCATCGATTCGTGGTTCGACAACTACGTCGGCGTCGTGATGCTGGTGCGCGTCGTCGACGGCACGCTGCGCGCCAAGGACAGGATCGGACTGATGTCCACCGGCGCCGTGCATCTGTGCGACCAGGTCGGCGTGTTCACGCCGAAGTCGATGACGCAGGAATCACTCTCGGCCGGCGAGGTCGGCTTCGTCATTTCCGGCATCAAGGAACTCACGGCGGCCAAGGTCAGTGATACGGTGACCACCGTCGACCGGCCGGCTGCCGAACCCTTGCCTGGGTTCAAGGAAATCAAGTCGCAGGTGTTTGCCGGCCTCTACCCGGTCGAGTCGAACCAGTACGACGGGCTGCGCGACTCGCTCGAAAAGCTTCACCTCAACGACGCCTCGCTGCACTATGAGCCGGAGGTGTCGCAGGCGCTGGGCTTCGGTTTCCGCTGCGGCTTCCTCGGTCTGCTGCACATGGAGATCGTGCAGGAGCGGCTCGAGCGAGAGTTCGACCAGGACCTGATCACGACCGCGCCGACGGTGGTGTACGAAGTGCTGCTGCGCGACGGCACGGTGATCGAAGTCGAGAACCCGTCGAAGCTGCCCGACGTGCAGAAGATCGACGAGATTCGCGAGCCGATCATCACCACCAAGATCTTCGTGCCGCAGGATTACCTCGGCGCCGTCATCACGCTGTGCGAGCAGAAGCGCGGCTCGCAGGTCAACATGGCGTACCACGGCAGGCAGGTGCAGCTCACCTACGACATGCCGATGGCCGAAGTCGTGATGGACTTCTTCGACAAGCTGAAGTCGGTGTCGCGCGACTACGCCTCGCTCGACTACGACTTCAAGGAATACCGCGCCGCCGACGTCGTCAAGCTCGACGTGCTCATCAACGGCGACAAGGTAGACGCGCTGTCGGTCATCGTGCATCGCGCCAACGCGCCATATCGCGGCCGCGAACTGGCGGCGAAGATGCGCGAGCTGATTCCGCGGCAGATGTACGACGTCGCCATCCAGGCGGCGATCGGCTCGACCATCGTCGCGCGCGAGAACGTCAAAGCGATGCGCAAGGACGTGCTCGCCAAGTGCTACGGCGGCGACATCACGCGCAAGAAGAAGCTGCTCGAAAAGCAGAAGGCGGGCAAGAAGCGCATGAAGCAGGTCGGCAACGTGGAGATTCCGCAGGAGGCCTTCCTCGCGGTGCTGCAAGTGGAAAACAAATAAGCGGCTCGGGGCCGCGCAAAGAGGAAGACACGCCATGGATTTTGCTCTGATCATGTTCGTCGCGCTGGTGATCACCGGCGCCATCTGGCTG
>DAIDAU010000171.1 GCA_027310465.1 Rhodocyclaceae bacterium | reverse complement strand
GTGCTGCTGAGCTACCTGCTGCCGCCGTCCGAGGTCTACGGCAATCTCGGGCATCTTGCGCCGACGCGCAACCAGGCGCTGTTTCTGACGGCGGCAACCACGGTGCTGTCGATCGAATTCCTCTTCGCGCGCCACCTGTTCTGCCGCTTCGGCTGCGCCGTCGGCCTGTTCCAGAGCCTCGCCTGGATGAGCAACCGCGACGCCATGGTGATCGGCTTCCAGCGCAGCCGCGCAGCCGATTGCAGCACGTGCTACCAGGCCGACAGCATGGGCGCCGCAGCCTGCGAAGCGGTGTGCCCGATGCGCCTCAAGCCGCGCACGACGAAGAACGCGATGTTCACCTGCACGCAGTGCGCGCAATGCGTCGCGGCGTGTACGACGGTGCAGGGCGAGAAGGGGACGCTGCTCGAATGGGTCGAGTCCGAGGCGGCGCGGCAGAATGAGGCTCAGGTGAGTCTTACGGGGAGGCGGGATTGAGATGGAACGTCGTCTTGTCGTATCGGCGTTCGTGAGCGCTCGGGCCGACGGGGTGCCCTGCTGCGCTCCGTGTCCCCCGGCGGACAAGAGCGAGAAGGCGTCCGCCTCCTCCTTTACCTCCGCGCAGCAGGGCACCCCATCAGCCCGAGCAGAATCGCCGTGCCATCTGCGCCCAGAACGGCACAGCGTCCAGCCGAGGGTGATGGGTGGTCGTCGACGCGTAGGTAAAGGAGGAGGCGCAGGCCTTTTGATTTTCTGCGCCGGGGGACACGAAGCGGCGACGACCACCCGTCGCCCTCGGCGGTTAAACGCAGGGTCTCAATGGCAATGGAATCGGCATGAGCCAAATCGTCGCTCGTAGCGTAAGCAAAGTCTTCAAAACCGCCGACCGCGAGATCGTCGCGCTCAAGGACATCGACCTCGAAATCAAGAAGGGCGAGTTCGTCTGCCTGCTCGGCCCCTCGGGCTGCGGCAAGTCGACGCTGCTCAATGCCGTCGCCGGCTTCTCGCTGCCGACCGGCGGCGAGATCACGGTCGACGGCCGCGCGATCATCGCTCCCGGTCCCGATCGCGGCATGGTGTTCCAGGAGTACGCGCTGTTCCCTTGGATGACCGTGGCGCAGAACATCGCCTTCGGGCTTCAGGTGCAGAAGAAGCCGAAGGCCGAGATCGCGGCGACGGTCGATGGCCTGCTCGCCATGCTGAGCCTCAAGGACTTTCGCGACCGCTTTCCGAAGGACCTTTCCGGCGGCATGCGTCAGCGCGTCGCCATCGCGCGCGTGCTGGCGCTCGACTCGCCGATCATGCTGATGGACGAGCCGTTCGGCGCGCTCGATGCGCTGACGAGGCGCAACCTGCAGGACGAGCTGCTGCGCATCTGGGCCGAGACCGGCAAGACCATCCTGTTCGTCACGCACTCGATCGAGGAATCGATCTACCTCGCCGACCGCATCGTCGTCATGACCTACCGGCCGGGCACCATCAAGCGCGACCAGCGCGTCGCCTTGCCGCGGCCGCGCGATGCCGCGGCCGCAGAGTTCAACGAGCTCAAGCGCGAGCTGAGCCGCCTCGTCATGGAGGAGCAGCAGCGCCACGCCGCGGAAGAAATGCACGCCGCGGTGGACTAGCCTGGACGCTGCAAGGGTCGGGATTTCCCGAGGGTGTTTTCGGCTTGATACGGGCATACTTGCAGCGGCGTCGCGCCGGCCGCGGCGCCGCCCGAATCCGATAGGAGAATCTGCATGAAAAGGAATCTGTTCATCACGCTCGGCATCGCCGGCCTGCTGGCCGCGAGCGCATCCGCCTTCGCCGACAAGCCCTCGTGGGCCGGCGGCGGCAAGCACGGCAGGGGCGACGAGGACCGCCAGGAGGCCCGTCACGAAGGTCATCACGAAGGCGACCGCAGCGGCGCGAGCTTCCGCTTCGACAGCGGTGCGCGCCGCGCCATCGCCGAGTACTACGGCGCCCAGGCGCGCGGCGGCAATTGCCCGCCCGGCCTGGCGAAGAAGCACAACGGCTGCCTGCCGCCCGGCCAGGCGAAGAAGTGGCGCATGGGCCAGCCGCTGCCCGGCGACCTGCGCTACTACGATCTGCCGCGCGACCTGCTGCTGCGCCTGCCGCCGCCGCCGCCGCAGTACCGCTACGTGCAAGTGGCCGGCGACGTGCTGATGATCGCCATCGGCACCAGCATGGTGGTCGACGCCGTCGAGGACATTACCCGGTAAGTCTTGCGGCACGGGGAGGCCGCAGCCGGGCCTCTCCGCTTTTCCCTCGGGAACGTTGCGGCAGTTTGCCTGTCGATCCTTGACTGTTCGTGGACGAGGAGCGAGCCGTGGCGATTTTTGGAAAGAAGCGCGAAGCCGTCGAGGACAAGCCCGAACTTGCGGCGAAGAATGCGACCGCGACCGCGACCGCGCCCGCGGGCGGCGGCGAAGCCCGCAAGGACGAAGCCAAGCCGGGCAGCGAAGGCAGCCGGCTGGTGGTCGGCTCGAACGTCCGGCTGACGGGCTCAGAGATCAGCGATTGCGACACGGCGATCGTCGAAGGCCGCGTCGAGGCGACCGTCGACGGCCGGGTGATGCAGATCACCGAGACGGGCATGTTCACCGGCACGGTGGCGATCGACATGGCGGAGATCCGCGGCCAGTTCAACGGCGAGCTGACGGTGCGCAAGCGCCTGACGGTGTGCGGCACCGGCAAGGTGAAGGGCAAGATCCGCTACGGCACGCTGGTGGTCGAGGAGGGCGGCGAATTGTCGGGCGACGTCGATTCGCTGGCCACGACGACGCCGGTGACCACGACGGCCAAATCGCCGACCATCGCGCCGGCGGCGCCGGTGACCAAGCCGGAGGTCGTGCAGGGCTACTCGTCGCGCGGCGCGGCGGGCTGATCGCGGCTGGCTTCGGCCGGTCGCGGCGCTATACTGTATGGAGATACAGTAGCGCGCTTCCCTCATGTCGCTTCCCGGCTACGCCGAACTTCACTGCGTTTCCAATTTCAGCTTCCTGCGCGGCGCCTCGCATCCCGAGGAACTCGTCGAGCAGGCGGCGCAACTGGGCTATGCGGCGCTGGCGCTGACCGACGAATGCTCGTTCGCCGGCATCGTGCGCGCCCACGTGGCCGCCAAGGAGGCCGGGCTCAAGCTGGTCGTCGGCATGGAATTCCGTCTCGCCGACGGGCCGCAGTTGGTCCTGCTGGCGCAGAACCGCGCCGGCTACGGCAATCTTTCCGCCCTGGCGACGCTGGGCCGGCGGCGCGCCGGGAAGGGCGAATACCGGCTGACGCGCAACGACCTCGACGGCTGGGACGGCGGCGGCGTGCCCGATTGCCTGGCGCTGTGGATCGCGCCCGGCGATGCGCCGGAAGCCGATGCCCGCTGGCTGGCCGAGCGCTTCGCCGGCCGCGCCTGGATCGCCTATGAACGATTCCTCGCGCCTGACGACGGCGAACGTCTCGATCGCCTGCGCGCCTTGTCGGAACGCTTTGCGCTGCCGCTGGTGGCCGCCGGCGACGTGCACATGCACGCGCGCGCCCGCCGGCCCCTGCAGGACGTGCTGACGGCGTTGCGCTGCAAGACTTCGGTCGACGCGGCCGGCGCGGCGCTGTTTCCCAACGGCGAGCGCCATCTGCGCGGACGCCTGGCGCTGGGCCGGCTCTATCCGCCCGATCTGCTGGCCGAGACGCTGGCGGTGGCGGCGCGCTGCAAATTCTCGCTCGACGAGCTGCGCTACGAATATCCGGAGGAGGTCGTGCCGCGCGGCGAGACGCCGCAGAGCTACCTGCGCGCCGAGGTCGAGAAGGGCTTGATGGCGCGCTATCCGGACGGCGTTCCCGCCAAGGTGCGCGCGCAGATCGAGCACGAGCTGGCGCTGATCGCGGAACTCCAGTACGAAGCCTACTTCCTCACCGTCTACGAC
>DAIDAU010000156.1 GCA_027310465.1 Rhodocyclaceae bacterium | reverse complement strand
AGTCCTCGGCGACGGCGCCGGGCTCGGCCGCGTGCCCTTCGGCGAGCCGGCGTAGCGCCAGCCGGTCGGGCTTGCCGTTCGCTAGGCGCGGCAGCGCGGCGACGCGGATCGCGGCGCGCGGACGCAGCGCTCCGGCGATCTCGCTGCGGCACCAGCCGAGCAGCGCTGCGGGCTCCAGCGCGCCACAATAGACGGCGGTCACCACCTCGCCCCACACGGCGTCCTTGCGCCCGACGACGCCGACGGAGTCGACGCCGGGGCAGCGCATCAGCGCCTCTTCCACGAGTGCCGGCAACACCTTCTTGCCGCCGCTGACGATGACATCGTCGCAGCGGCCGAGGATCGTCAGCGCGCCGCCGGCGCCGATCTCGGCGAGGTCGCCGGCGGCGAACCAGCCGTCCTCGAGCCCGTCGCCGGGCACGAGGCCGGGATTGGCGTAGCCCGCCATCACCATCGGCCCGCGCACGCGCAGGCGGCCGTCTTCGCCGAGCACCGCCTCGACGCCGGGCAGCGGGCGGCCGACCATGCCCTGGCGCCATGAGCGCGGCAACGTCGGCAGCGTGGCGATCTGCGAAGCGGTCTCGCTCATGCCGTAGGTCGGCTGGATCGGCCAGCCGCGCGTCGCTGCGCGCTCGGCGAGTTGCGACGACAGCGCGGCCCCGCCGACCAGCACGTGGCGCAGCGTCGGCGGCGGCCCACCGTCGAACGCATCGAGCAACTGCGCCAGCATCGCCGGCACCAGCGACAGGTGCGTGATGCCTGCAGCGTCGAGCGCATGCAGCACACGATCGGCATCGAAGCCCTGCAGGAGCACCGCTTCGGCGCCGGCATAGGCGCAGCGCGTCACGATCGAATAGCCGCCGATGTGGAACAGCGGCAGGCAGGCGAGCCAGCGATCTCCCGGGCGCAGCGGCGTGCAAGCCGCCGAGGCGGCGGCTGCCGCGCGCAGGTTGCCGGCGGTCAGCATCACCGCCTTCGGCCGGCCGGAGCTGCCGCTGGTCGCCACCATCAGGGCGATGCTTGCGTCGCGGTAGCGCGACGGCGGCGCGCTGCCGACCGCGCATGCGAGCACGTCGCGCGCCGCCAGCGCGACGCGTCCGGAAAACGCGCGGTCGCCGACGACCAGCGCGCTTCCCGTCTGGCCGAGGAGATCGTCGACGACCGCCGCGGGCAGCGCCGGATCGAGCGGGAACAGCGGAACGTCCAGCGCCGCCGCGGCGTGGGCAAGCACGCACAAGGCTGCCGCGGAATCGGTGACCGCCGCCACCGGCCGGCCGCGCGCGGCGCCGCATCGCTGCAGCAGCGCGGCGGCGGCCGCGGCCCTTTTCGCGAGGCCGCTCGACAGCAGCAGCGCGTTCATGCCGCCATCGTCGGCACGATGAAGCCGTCCTCGACGACGATCGCCTTCGCCCGCAGCAGCTCCTGTTCGAGCCATGCCGCGAGCCGGTCGGCCGGCATGCCGAGGACGCGCGCGCCGACGTCGCGGAAGAAGGGCACGCTCTGCACGTAGGCCTCCAGCTCGGCGCGCGGCAGGCGGCCGAGGTCGAGGAGATTGAAGGTCATGCAGGCCTTGATCGCATTCCGCGCCACGCGCGCCGGGTCCTCCTCGAAGGCGGCGAGCCGCTTGTAGGCGCGCCCGAGCGCCGCGGCGACGTCGTCGAAAGGCGCGCCGTGGCCGGGAATCACGACATCGACCGCGAGGTGGCCGATCATGTCGAGCGTCTCGCGCGTCGCGCGCAAGGCGCCGGGCTTGCCCAGCACCTCGCCGAAGACGATGCCGAAGCCGTCCTGCCACAGCGCGTCGCCGGAGATCAGGAGGCGGCGCCGCTCGCAGTGGAACACCAGCGCCTCCATGTCGTGGCCCGGCGCGTGCCAGGCGCGCCAGGCCAAGCCGCCCATGACGAATTCCTCGCCGGGGCGGATCACGCCGTCGTGGCGGAAGCGGTCGCCGCGCTGGCGCGCCGGCGTCAGCAGCAGCGCCTCCTCGTCCCATGCCGCGACATGCTCCGCGATGCCGGCCGGGATGATGATCTCGCAGCTGAAGGCGCGCTGCAGGGCGGCGTTGCCGCCGATGTGGTCGGAGTGCGAATGCGTGTTGACGAGGCGGACGAGCGAACGGCCGTCGAGCGCTTCGCGCACCAGCGCCTGCGTCTGCTGCGCGTGGCCGACATAGCCGCTGTCGACGAGCGTCGCCGCGTCGCCGTCGAACGCCAGCACGCTGTTCGACGACAGCCAGCCGCGCTCGATGACGCGCAGGGAATCGGGCAGGACCGCCATGCTCGCTAGGCGCCGCTCGCCTTCACGGCCGACAGCGCGCGCGCCACCTTCGAATTCGTCTCGCGGCCGAGCTGCGCCGAGATCCAGGCCCCGGTCGCGGCGAGGCGGTCGAGGTCGATGCCCGTATCGATGCCGAGCCCCTGCATCAGCCAGACGATGTCCTCGGTCGCCACGTTGCCCGACGCGCCCGCGGCATACGGACAGCCGCCGAGGCCGGCGACGGAGGCATCGAACACGGCGACCCCGAGTTCCATCGAGGCGTAGATGTTGGCGATCGCCATGCCATAGGTGTCGTGGTAATGGCCCGCAAGCTTCTTCAGCGGCACGCGCCGCGCCACGGCCTCGAGCATCTCCCTCGTCGCGCCCGGCGTGCCGACGCCGATGGTGTCGCCGAGGCTGATCTCGTAGCAGCCCATCTCGTAGAGCGCCCAGGCGACGTCGGACACGGCAGCCGACGCCACCTTGCCCTGGTACGGGCAGCCGAGCGCGCACGAGACATAGCCGCGCACCGCCACGCCCGCGCTCTTCGCCGCATCGACCACCGGCTTGAAGCGCGCCAGCGATTCGGCGATCGAGCAGTTGATGTTCTTCTGCGAGAACGCCTCGGAAGCCGCGCCGAACACGGCGATTTCTTTCGCGCCGGCCGAGAGCGCCGCGTCGAGGCCCTTCTCGTTAGGCACCAGCACCGGATAGGTGACGCCATCGCGCCGCTTCAACTGCTTCATCACATCAGCGCTGTCTGCCATCTGCGGCACCCACTTCGGGGAGACGAAGGCCGTCGCTTCGATGGTGTTCAGTCCCGCATCGGCGAGGCGTTCGATCAGTTCGAGCTTGATCTCGGTTGGTACGGTCTGCTTCTCGTTCTGCAGGCCGTCGCGGGGGCCGACTTCGACGATCTTGACGCGGCGGGAGAGTGTCATTTCAGTTTCCCTGCGGCGGCTGGTGGCGGCTGATTGTGCTCTTAACCGCCAAGGGCGACAGGTAGTCGCCGCTGCTGGAG
>DAIDAU010000150.1 GCA_027310465.1 Rhodocyclaceae bacterium | reverse complement strand
GTTGATGGCGGAGTTGCGGGGGTAGTAGTTTCGGCGCGCCGACTCGGCTCGAGACGCCGCGGCGCGCTCGGGCCGACGGGGTGCCCTGCTGCGCTCCGTGTCCCCCGGCGGACAAGAGCGATAAGGCGTCCGCCTCCTCCTTTACCTACGCGCAGCAGGGCACCCCATCAGCCCGGCGTGGAACGACTGTGCCGGCCTGATCGGTCCAGAACGGCGCGGTGTCTAGCCGAGGGTGATGGGTGGTCGTCGACGCGTAGGTAAAGGAGGAGGCGCAGGCCTTTTGACTTTCTGCGCCGGGGGGCGTAGGCAGGGTTTCGCGGAGCACTGCTCCGCGCTGCCGAAGCCGGCTCGCTGTGCAAAGCGAGCCGTGGGCCCGAAGGGCGAAGCGGCGACGACCACCCGTCGCCCTCGGCGGGTCGAAGCCGCGGAAAAGCCTACGCCGCCTGCGTCAGCCCTTCGAGCTTCTGCTGCAGCTCACCCGCTTGGTACATCTCGGTCATGATGTCCGCGCCGCCGATGAATTCGCCGCGGATGTAGAGCTGCGGGATGGTCGGCCAGTTGGCGTATTCCTTGATGCCCTCGCGCAGCGCCTCGTCGGCCAGCACGTTGACCGCCGTGAGGTTCTTGACGCCGCAGGCCTTGAGGATCTGCACGGCGCGCGCCGAGAAGCCGCATTGCGGGAACTGCGGCGTGCCCTTCATGTAGAGGACGACGGGGTTGTTGGTGACGGTTTCCTTGATCTGCTGTTGAGTGTCCATGGGTACTCCTTTAATAGTCGATCATTTTCCTCGGACATTCTACCGGGCGCCGGAAGGCGGATCAAGCGTGTCCGATCGTGCCGCCCGAAACCCTCAAGATCCCCGCCAGGTCGCGATGCTGCTCGATTTCCGCGTACCCGGCGGCGCCCAGCAGCGCCGCGATCGCCTCGGCCTGGTCGTAGCCGTGCTCGAAGTACAGCCGCCCTCCCGGCACCAGGAAGCGCGGCGCTTCGGCGACGATGCAGCGGATCGCGCCCAGGCCGTCGAGGCCGCAGTGCAGCGCGGTTTCGGGCTCGAAGCGCAGGTCGCCTTCGCCCAGATGCGGGTCGCCTTCGGCGACGTAGGGCGGATTGCCGACGATGAGATCGAAGCGCTCGCCGCCGAGCCCGGCGAACCAGTCGCTCTCGACGAAGCGGACCTGCGCGCCGAGTTGCGCCGCATTTTCTCGCGCCACGGCGAGCGCCTGCGGCGAGACATCGACCGCCGTCACCGCCGCAGCGGGAATTTCCAGCGCCAGGGTGACGGCGACGCAGCCGCTGCCGGTGCCCAGATCGAGAATGCGGGGCGCCGGCCGGGATGCCACCGCGGCCTTGGCGAGGTCGACGAGCAGTTCGGTCTCCGGCCGCGGAATCAGCACGGCGGGCGAGACGGCGAAGTCGCGGCCGTAGAACTCGCGGTGGCCGAGCAGGTAGGCGACCGGCTCGCCGGCGGCGCGGGCGGCGACGAGCTCGGAGAACGCATCGGCCTGCGCCCCGGAGAACTTGTCGTCGCGATGCGCCTCGAGCCATGCGAGGCTGCAGCCGAGCACGTGCCGCGCCAGCAGCCGCGCCTCGCCGAGCGGGATGATCTCGCGCGCGGCGGCTAGTGCCCCCGCGACGGTGATCATGCCTCTTCGCCGAGCGCGGCCAGCAGCTCGGCCTGGTGTTCGGCCGTCAGGGCGTCGACGATCTCGCCGAGCTCGCCGTCCATGATCATGTCGATCTTGTAGAGCGTCAGGTTGATGCGGTGATCGGTGACGCGGCCCTGCGGGAAGTTGTAGGTGCGGATGCGCTCGGAGCGGTCGCCGCTGCCGATCAGGCTCTTCCTGGTGCTGGCGATCTGCTGCTGCTGCGCGCGCTCCTGCGCGTCCTTGATGCGCGCCGCCAGCACCGACATCGCCTGCGCCTTGTTGCGGTGCTGCGAGCGGTCGTCCTGGCATTCGACGACGATGCCGGTCGGCAGGTGGGTGAGGCGCACCGCCGAGTCGGTCTTGTTGATGTGCTGGCCGCCGGCGCCCGAGGCGCGGAAGGTGTCGATGCGCAGGTCGGCCGGATTGATGTGCACCTCGGCGAGCTCGTCCGCTTCGGGCATCACGGCCACCGTGCACGCCGAGGTGTGGATGCGGCCCTGCGCCTCCGTCTCCGGCACACGCTGCACGCGGTGGCCGCCCGACTCGAACTTGAGCTTGGAATAGGCGCCCTGGCCGACGACGCGGCAGATGATCTCGCGATAGCCGCCGAGATCCGACTCGTTGCGCGACACCACCTCGACCTTCCAGCGCTGCCGCTCGGCATAGCGCGAGTACATGCGGAACAGGTCGGCGGCGAACAGCGCCGATTCCTCGCCGCCGGTGCCGGCGCGGATCTCGAGGAACAGGTTCTTCTCGTCGTTGGGATCGCGGGGCAGCAGGGCGCGCTGCAGTTCGTCCTCGAGCCGCTGCATCTCGGCCTGCGCCGCTTCGATCTCCTCGGCGGCGAGTTCCTTCATCTCGGGATCGTCGAGCATGCCGCGCGCGGCGGCCAAATCCGCCGCGGCCTTGCCGTAGGCGGCGAACAGCTCGACCACCGGGCCGATCTCGGCGTGCTCGCGCGTGAGCTTGCGGTAGTTCTCCATGTCGCGCGTCGCCTCCGCGCTGCCCAGCAGGGCGTCGATCTCGGCGCGGCGTTCGGTCAGGTGCTGGAGCTTGTCGTGGATGCTTGGCTTCATGGCAATGGAGCGGCGCGCCCCGGCGGGCGGACCGCACTCGAATGGAACGGCTATTCTCCGGGATGGAGCCGGAAGATGCGCGCGATCAACTCGGCGAGTTCGCCGCGCTGCGCGCCCTCGGCCTGGTTGAGGGCCTGCGTTGGACCGTGCATCAGCTTGTTGGTGAGGCCGCGCGACAGGGCTTCGAGCACCTGGGCGGGATCGTCGCCGCGGTGGAGCATCTTCAGCGCATGGTCGACCTCGTGGCGGCGCGCGCGCTCCGCGGAATCGCGCAGCGCGCGGATCGTCGGCACGGTCTCGCGCGCGTCGACCCACTGCAGGAAATGCGCGACGCGGTCGTCGATGATGGCCTCGGCCTCGACCACCGCCGCCTGGCGCGATTCGAGGCCCTGCTCGACGATCTGGCCGAGGTCGTCGAGCGTGTAGAGGAAGACGTCGTCGAGCTTGTCGACCTCGGCCTCGACGTCGCGCGGCAGGGCCAGGTCGACCATCACCATGGGCCGGTGGCGGCGCACCTTCAGCGCGCGCTCCACCATGCCC
>DAIDAU010000148.1 GCA_027310465.1 Rhodocyclaceae bacterium | reverse complement strand
GCTCGGCCGGCGCCGGCGCCTCGAAGCGCAGCAGCACGCTGGCGGACTTCACCTTCGAGCGCTTGCCTGAGGGCAATTCGACCTGCAGCGACGTATTGTTGTCGGCGAGGACGGTTCCGGCGCGGAAAGCGCCGTCTTCCTCGAAAAGCACGTTCATGGGAATGGCGGAGAACGGGGGGAGGGCGCGAATTATACCGGTTGGGCCAAGCCCGCCGGCCGAAGCAGGCGCCGTCGTCTAGTCGAAGCCGATCACCGCGTCGAGCACGTCGGGCCAGCGCGTGAAGCTGTGGTCGCCGCCGGCGAGGACGGTTTGGCGCGCGCCCCGATACTTCGCCACCGCCTGGCGATAGTCGAGCGTCTGGTCGCCGGTTTCGACCAGCAGCCAGAAGTTCTCCGGATGGGACAGCACGGGCACTTCGAGCGCGCGCAACTCGTCGATGTGCGCCGGCCTGAAATCGAATTCCTCGCCGGTGTAGAGATTGGCGTGGCGGCCGACGTAGTCCGCGAGCTGGATGTGGGCGACGACGGCGGGATTGACCAGCACGGCCTTCAACCCGTGACGTTGCGCCAGATAGGTCGCGTAGTAGCCGCCCAGCGAGGAGCCGACGAGCATCACCGGCTTGGCCGCGTCGGCGATGATCGCCTCGGCGAGCGCGATCGCCGCGCGCGGCGACGGCGGCAGTTGCGGACAGACGAAGCGCTCGCCGATGCCGCGCTCCGCCATGCGCGCCCGCAATGCCTGCGCCTTCTTCGATTGCGGTGCGCTGGTGAAGCCGTGCAGGTACAGCAGCGTGCCGAACATCCTCAATCCTTAGCCCTGGCTCCAATCGACCCAGCCGTAATGCGCGGTGAGCAGGATCACGATGCCGAAGGCGATGCGGTACCAGGCGAAGATCGTGAAGTCGTGCGTCGAGATGTAGCGCAGCAGCCAGCGCACGCAGAGGAAGGCGGAGACGAAGGCGGAGATGAAGCCGACGCTCCACATGCCGAGGTCGTCGGCCGAAAGCAGGGCGCGCTCCTTGTACAGCTCGTAGCCGGTGGCGGCGAACAGCGTCGGGATGGCGAGGAAGAACGAGAACTCGGTGGCGGCCTTGCGCGACAGGCCGAAGAACAGCCCGCCGATGATCGTGGCGCCCGAGCGCGAGGTGCCCGGGATCAGCGCGAGCGACTGTGCGAGGCCGAGCTTTAAGGCGTCGATGAGGTCGAGCTCGTCCACGCTCTCGACGCGGATGCGATGCTTGCGCCGCTCGGCCCAGAGGATCAGCAGCGCGCCGACGATGAACGCGGTGGCGACGGGAAGCGGCTTGAACAGGTGCGCGGTGATCGCCTTGTGGAACAGCAGGCCGAGGATCGCCGCCGGCAGGAAGGCCACGAAGAGATTGAGGGCGAACTTCTGCGCATTGCGGTCGCGCGGCAGTCCGGCGAGCACTTCGCCGATCTTCGCGCGGTATTCCCAGCAGACGGCGAGGATCGCGCCCGATTGGATGACGATCTCGAACAGCTTGCCTTTTTCGTCGTTAAAATTCAGCAAGTCCCCGGCGAGAATGAGGTGACCTGTGCTGGAGACGGGCAGGAATTCCGTCAGCCCCTCGACGATGCCGAGAATCAACGCATGAATGAGGGGAATCAGGTCCATGACGAATGGAGACGGCCGTTGAAGAGGCGGGCGAGTGTAGCATGGCAAAAAAGATTCCCGTAACGCAGCTCAAGCCCGGCATGTACGTCTGCGACCTGGGCGCCGCATGGATGGATCATCCCTTCCTGCGCAACCAGTTCCCGGTCAAGGACGAAGCGACGATACGCAAGATCGTCGACGCCGGAATCCGCGAGGTCTATATCGATCCGGCCCAAGGGCTCGACGTTGCCGACGCGCCGACCGAGCACGAAGTGCGCGAGGAGATCGAGGCCGAGATGCTGCGCATCGCCGTCGAACCGGCTCCTGTGCGCCGCGTCGGCACGCGCGAAGAGCTGGGCCGCGCCAAGGTCGTCCATGGCGAAGCCAACAAGATCATCCACAACATCATGAACGACGTGCGCCTCGGCAAGCAGGTGCAGGTCGAGGCCGTCGAGCCCGTCGTCGAGCAGATGACCGAGTCGATCCTGCGCAACGCGGGCGCCTTGCTGTCGCTGTGCCGCATCAAGAACAAGGACGACTACACGTTCCAGCACTCGGTGTCGGTCTGCGCGCTGCTGGTGGCCTTCTGCCGCGCGGCAGGGCTCGATGCGCAGACCATCCATCTTGCCGGCATCGGCGGGCTGCTGCACGACATCGGCAAGATGCACGTGCCGACCAGCCTGCTCAACAAGCCGGCGCGCTACACCGACGACGAGTTCGCGCGCATGAAGAGCCACGTCGTCGAAAGTCGGAAGATCCTCGACGAGACCGACGGCATCAGCGAGATCTCCGTGCAGGTCGCCTACGAGCACCACGAGCGCTACGACGGTTCGGGCTACTCGCAGGGACTCAAGGGCGAGGCGATCTCGCGGATGGGCCGCATGGCGGCGATCTGCGACGTCTACGACGCCATCACCTCGGATCGCGTGTATCACAAGGGACTCGCGCCGCACGAGGCGCTGCGCAAGATCTTCGAGTGGAGCAAGTTCCACTTCGATCCGCTGCTGGTGCACCAGTTCATGCGCGCCACCGGCATCTATCCGGTGGGCACCATGGTGATGCTCGAGTCGGGACGCATCGGCGTCGTGCTCGAGCAGTCGGAAGTCAGCTTGCTGCAGCCGCTGGTGCGCGTCTTCTACGACAGCAAGCAGATGCAGTACATGACGCCGAAGGAAGTCGACCTCGCCAAGCCCGAGGGCCACGGCGGCGCCGACCGGATCGTCGGCCACGAGACGCCCGAGAAGTGGGGCATCAAGCTCGAGCAGTTCATGTAGCCGTCAGAAGCCGAGGATGCCGCGCAGCGCCTTGGCGCCTTCCTTCACGACCGCGTCCGTCGGATTCGCGGGAGCGGGCTCGGGCGCAGCTTCGCCGGCTCGGCGCTCCGCCCCGCGCGTGGGACCGGCCGACGCCGGCATGCCGAGCATGACCGTGGCCGTCGACTTCTGGCGCACCTTGACCGCCCAGTCGGGCTCCCAGACGGCCTTCGGATCCTTCGGCCGCGGCGGATGGGCGAGATTGAGTTCGTCGCCGTAGGCGATGAAGCGCATCATGCCGCCCTGGCCGGCGCCCGCGACCGCCGCGGGCACCACGCATTCCGTCGTCTGCGGCGGCATGATCACCTTCTCGGAAATCAGCCGCGCAACGTCGGCATTCGGCAGCCAGGTCAATAGCGCGTCGCCGAAGACGCGGCGCTCGCTCGACGACCACATGACGACATCCTTGCCGCCGCCCGTCGCCGTGACGACCGTCGCGAAGTAGCCGAGCGCGTGCGGGATCGGCTGCCAGCGCGCGGCGATGCCGCCGTCCGGCGTCTTCGTCCCGGCGTCGAGCGAGACCGCATCGAGGAAGTCGTGCTTGTCGTCGACGCTGAAGCGAATCTCCGGCGAGTAGTTGCCGGCGACGACATGGTCGCCGACCAGCGAAGCGTCGGCCGGGACGCGCGTCGAGTTCTCCTTGTTCGGCCAGTCGCCGTAACCGCGGTTGCGGCCCGGCGCCGGCGGGCGCTGCGCCGAGAGCCGGAACGCGAACAAGTCGGGAGGCAGCGCCTTCCCTGAGGCCATCTTAGAAAAGTCGATCACCAGGGGTTGGCCGGGACGCGTCTTCTCGCCGCAGCCCCAGTAGATCAGCATGCGTCCCTGGGGCTTCTCGAAGTCTTCCGGCATCTCGCCGGGCTCGCGCTCCTGGCGTGCGGTGACCGGCGTCAGCAGCGGAAGCGAGTCGCCCATCTTCATGCCGGCAGGAATCCGATGATTGGCGGCCGGATCGGCGGCCGCCTGCTGCGAGCCGAGCTGCAGCAGCATCTCGCGGCGCGCGCCGCCGCCGCGGCCCATCATCATCGCGGCCATGTCCATGCCCTTGCCGCCCATCGGCATGCCGCTGGCCGTTTCGGCCGACAGCCAATAGACGGCAATCGGCGGCTTCTGCTGTTGCGCCTGCACCGGACAGGCAGACAAGGCCAGGACAAAACCGCCGCAGAGAATCGTGCCGATGCGTTTCATGTCTCTCCCCTTACGTGAAACGAAGACAGCGTGCCAGACCTCTACAGTAGCAGACCCGCCCGGAAGCCGCGAGGCGGTCGCGTCTTGCGCCGGATGGCGCGGGGCATGGAGTTCGAGCGGTTCATCCCGCCGTCGCGGCTTCCAGCGCCGCGAGCCAGGCGAGTGCGTGTTCGCGCGAATCGCCGCACATCTCATTCGAGGGCTGCAGGCCGGAACAGCATGCCGGCCGCTCGGGTCGGCCGAAGATCGCGCAGCGCAGGTCGGACGTCAGGTGCGGACAGCGCGCGCCGGCCGGCTTGGCCAGCGTGCTGATCGACGGCGCGATGCAGCAGGCGCCGCAGCCAGAGCGGCAGCTCAGCGGCAATATCGCGCCGCCTTGTCCTGGGCGGCGGCCAGCGCCGCGGACCGATCCTTGTCTTCGAGGTACTGCCGCTCGCCGTTCGGTCCGGTGCGGAAGACGCGGCCGCGCTGCAGCACGTCCAGTTCGCCGCGCGCATTCGCGCAGTTGCGCTCCATCATGGCGCGGTCGCGCTCGGCGGCCTCCTGTTGGGCCTGCTGCTGCGCGTTGCGCACGTTCGATTCCTGCAGCTGCGTCTGCCAGCCGCGCTGCCGCGCCGCCGCTTGCGGATCTTCCGGCACTTGCGGACGTATCGTCAGCCTGTCCGCCCTGCGATCCGGCGGCGGCGTGTCGGAGAAGTGCGTGCGGCCGTTCTCGTCGACCCACTTGTAGGCCTGGCCCGAGGCCGCGCCGCATGCGAAGAGGACGGCGATAGCAACGAGCGACGATCGGCAGGATGAGCGGAGCGTCATCCCTTGCGATAGATCTCCGCGCCGCTGCCGACGAACTCGGCCGCCTTCTCCTTCATGCCCGCGGCGATCGCCTCGGTCTCGGCGACGCCGTGGCTCGCGGCGTAGTCGCGCACGTCCTGCGTGATCTTCATCGAGCAGAAATTGGGACCGCACATCGAGCAGAAGTGCGCGACCTTGGCGCCCTGCTGCGGCAGCGTCTCGTCGTGGAACTCGCGCGCCTTGTCGGGATCGAGCCCGAGGTTGAACTGGTCTTCCCAGCGGAACTCGAAGCGTGCCTTGGAGAGCGCGTTGTCGCGCGCCTGCGCGCCCGGGTGGCCCTTGGCGAGATCGGCGGCGTGCGCCGCGATCTTGTACGCCATGATGCCGTCCTTGACGTCGTCCTTGTCGGGCAGGCCGAGGTGCTCCTTGGGCGTCACGTAGCAGAGCATCGCCGTGCCGTACCAGCCGATCATCGCCGCGCCGATGGCGCTGGTGATGTGGTCGTAGCCCGGCGCGATGTCGGTGGTCAGCGGGCCGAGCGTGTAGAAGGGCGCTTCGTGGCACCACTTCAACTGCAGGTCCATGTTCTCCTTGATCAGGTGCATCGGCACGTGGCCGGGGCCTTCGATCATGACCTGCACGTCGTGCTTCCAGGCGACCTGCGTGAGTTCGCCCAGCGTCTGCAGCTCGCCGAGCTGGGCGGCGTCGTTGGCGTCGTAGATGGAGCCGGGACGCAGGCCGTCGCCGAGCGAGAAGCCGACGTCGTAGGCCTTCATGATTTCGCAGATGTCCTCGAAGTGCGTGTAGAGGAAGTTCTCCTTGTGGTGCGCGAGGCACCACTTGGCGAGGATCGAGCCGCCGCGCGAGACGATGCCGGTCATGCGCTTGGCCGTCAGCGGCATGTAGCGCAGCAGCACGCCGGCGTGGATGGTGAAGTAGTCGACGCCCTGTTCGGCCTGCTCGATCAGCGTGTCGCGGAAGATTTCCCAGGTCAGGTCCTCGGCCTTGCCGTCGACCTTCTCGAGCGCCTGGTCGATCGGCACGGTGCCTATCGGCACCGGCGAGTTGCGCACGATCCATTCGCGCGTCTCGTGGATGTTCTTGCCGGTGGAAAGGTCCATCACCGTGTCGCCGCCCCAGCGGATCGCCCAGGTCATCTTGTCGACCTCTTCCTGGATCGAGGAGACCAGCGGGCTGTTGCCGATGTTGCAGTTGATCTTCACCAGGAAGTTGCGGCCGATGATCATCGGCTCGGCTTCGGGGTGGTTGATGTTGGCGGGGATGATGGCGCGGCCGCGCGCGATCTCGTCGCGCACGAATTCGGGCGTGATGACCTTCGGGATGGCGGCGCCGAAGGACTCGCCCCGGTGCTGCGTCTTCAGGAGTTCCGAAAGTCCTTCGAGCTTCTGGTTCTCGCGGATGGCGACGAATTCCATCTCGGGCGTGACGATGCCTTTGCGCGCATAGTGCATCTGCGTGACGTTGGCGCCCGCCTTGGCGCGGCGCGGGCGGCGCTTGAGGTCGAAGCGCAGGCCGGAAAGGCTCGCATCCGATTCGCGGGCGCGGCCGTAGTCGGAAGAGAGGCCCCGCAGTTCCTCGGTGTCGCCGCGCTCCTCAATCCACTTCGCGCGCAGCGCCGGCAGGCCGGCGCGGATGTCGATCCTCGCCTGCGGGTCGGTGTAGGGGCCGGAGCAGTCGTAGACGCAGATCGCGGGGTTCGGCTCGCTGCCGGTCGGGGTCTGGCTGATTTCGCGCATCGGCACGCGGATGTCCGGCCGCGAGCCGGCAACGTAGATCTTTCGGGATCGGGGCAACGGGGCGATCGCCGCCGCGTCGACGTGGGCGCGGCCAGCGACGAATTTGTCTTTGGCATTCATGGGGATACTCCTTTTGCGCCTCGCCGGGCGCATGTCCGACCTGCGAACGTACTGGAAAGGCGGCCTCAATGCAACCCGCGAAGCGCTAGGGCCTAAAGTTGGTCCATTATGGGCCGTTATGTCGACAACTCAAAAAGGCACACCCGCCACCAATAACAGGAAACGGAAATATGCGCTCGTCGCAGATCAAATCATTGCTGGCCCTTGCGGCGGCGTTCGGCGCTTGCGCCGCCGACGCGTCCAATTGGCAGCCCATGGCCACCCTCAACGGGCAGAGCATCGAACTCGACAAGACCCGCGTCGGCCGGCTCGCCGACGGACGCGCCACGGCGTGGAGCCGCCTGTCGCTCCCGCAGGAGCTGATCGACGAGACCGGCATGCGCTACACGGCCGTCGAGGCGCTCAACCGCTACGATTGCGAGAAGCACAGCTTCGCGACGCTCAAGCGCATCTATCGGCGCGACGGCAAGCGGGTGAGCGCGGAGACCATCGGCGTGCCGCGCGAGATGGCCGCCGAGCCGGGCAGCACCGACGACAGGCTGCTGGCCGAAATCTGCAAGGCGTCGGTCGCGCACGCGGCGGCGCCGGACGGCGGCGTGCCGGTCGTCGATGTCAAGCCGACGATCGTCTATGCCGACGTGCGCAGCGCCGAGGTCGCCGCGCCGGCCTCCGAGAAGGATGTCAAGGGCACCGACAAGCCGGGCGAGAAGGCTGACGCCAAGCCCGCCGAACGCCCGCGCTACATCGAGCTGCCGAAGATCGACAAGTCGAAGGTCGAGGATCCGAACGCGCCGGCCAAGGGCGCCGATGCGAAGGAGGAAAAGCCGGGCAAGGGCGCCAAGACCGACAAGGCCGCGGCCGCGGCCGCGAAACCGACCGAGCGTCCGGCCGACCGGATCACCGCCTATCGCGCCGAGCTGGAGCGCCAGTACGCGGGCTCGGGTCCGCGCCGTGCCGCCAAGGCGAAGAGCCGGCGCGAGCCGGCGGAAACCGAGTATCGCGACATCCCCTGGAGCTACGAAGGCGCGGGCGCGCCGGCCAACTGGGCGAAGCTCAATCCCGACTACGCCGCCTGCGCCGCCGGCAAGCGCCAGTCGCCGATCGACATCCGCGACACCATCCGCGTCGACCTCGAGCCGATCAAGTTCGCCTACAAGCCCTCGCATGTCACGATCATCGACAACGGCCACACCATCGAGGTCAACGTCGCGGAAGGCAGCGCCATGCGGATCATGGAGCGCGACTACCAGCTGGTGCAGTTCCATTTCCACAAGCCGGGCGAGGAGCGCATCAACGGGCGCATGTTCGACATGGCGGTGCATCTCGTGCACCGCGACGAAGCGGGCCGCGTGGCCGTCGTCGCCGTGCCGCTCGAGAAGGGCAGCGAGAATCCGCTGATCCAGTGGGTATGGAACAACCTGCCGCTCGACAAGGACCAGCCGGTGTCGCCGTCGGCGCCGCTGGACCCGAGCCTGCTGCTGCCGCCGCCCGACAAGCGCGCCTACTACACCTACATGGGGTCGCTGACGACGCCGCCGTGTACGGAGGATGTGCTCTGGATGGTGTTCAAGCAGCCGATGGAGGTATCGCCGCAGCAGATCGGCGTGTTCTCGCATCTGTATTTAAGTAATGCGAGGCCTGTTCAGGCTAGCAATGGGCGGTTGATTAAGGAGAACCGGTAGGGCGTTGTGTTGGGTCGGTGGGGTGAGGTGCGGCGCTCGCGCCGACGGGGTGCCCTGCTGCGCTTCGTGTCCCCCGGCGGACAAGAGCGATAAGGCGTCCGCCTCCTCCTTTACCTACGCGCAGCAGGGCACCCCATCGGCACGAGGGGAACCTACGCCAGCGACTTCAGCACCTGACGAATCGGTGCGGGCAACGGAGCCGATTGCACTTGAGCAAGGGACAGCCAATGAAGCCCTTCTTCGGCAGCATGCGGCAGGCGCTCCGCTTCGATCAGCAATGGCTTCAGCGTGAGGCGAAAGTGCGTGAACGTATGCACGAGCGGCGGAAGTGCCGTGACCGACAGCGCGCGGCAGCCGAGGCCTTCGGCCTGATGGCGCGGATCGGCGCCTTCGGACAGTTCGGGCAGCGACAGCAGTCCACCCCAGATGCCCTGCGGCGGGCGCTGCTCGAGCAGCACGCTGTTGCCGTCGCGCAATGCCAGAAGAGTCGCCTCGCGTTCCGGCAGGGTCCGCCGCGGCTTGGCTTGCGGCAGTTCCTCGGTGCGACCGTCGCGATGCGCGACGCAGGCGTCGGCGAGCGGGCATTCCGCGCAGCGGGGCTTGCCGCGCGTGCAGAGGGTGGCGCCGAGATCCATCTGCGCCTGGATGTAGACGCCGACGTCCTGCGCCGGCAGCAGGTCGGCGGCGAGTTGCCAGAGCTGCTTCTCGATCGCCGGAATGCCGGGGAAGCCTTCGATGCCGAAGCAGCGGCACAGCACGCGCTTGACGTTGCCGTCGAGGATCGGCTCGTGCGCGCCGAAGCAGAAGTCGGCGATCGCGTTGGCGGTCGAGCGGCCGATGCCGGGCAGCGCGGCGATGGCCGCCGGGTCGCGCGGAAAGCGGCCCTCGTGGCCGGCGACGACGGTCCGCGCGCAGGCGTGCAGGTTGCGCGCCCTTGCGTAGTAGCCGAGGCCGCTCCACAGCGACATCACCTCGTCCGCCGGAGCCGCGGCGAGCGCCTGCAGCGTCGGCAGGCGTTCGAGAAATCGCAGGTAGTAGGGGATGACGGTGGCCACCTGCGTCTGCTGCAGCATGATTTCCGACAGCCAGACGCGGTACGGATCGTCGGTCCGCTGCCACGGCAGGTCGTGGCGGCCGTGGCGCTGCTGCCAGCGGATCAGCCGCTTCGCGACATCCTTCAAGCCTTCACCGGCCTGACCTTGCCGGCCGCGAGCTTGGCGCGCAATCGCGCCTCGTCGGTGGTGTCGGCGTTCGCCACGGCGACGCCCATGCGGCGCTTGACGAAGCTCTCGGGCTTGCCGAACAGGCGCAGGTCGGATTCCGGCACCGCCAGCGCGTCGGCGACGCCGTCGAAGGCGATGCCCTTCTCCTGCAGGGCGCCGTAGATCACGGCCGATGCGCCGGGGCGGCGCAGGCTGGTATCGACCGGCAAGCCGAGAATGGCGCGCGCGTGGAGCTCGAATTCGGACAGCCGCTGCGTGGCGAGGGTGACTAGGCCGGTGTCGTGCGGGCGCGGGCTCACTTCCGAGAACCAGACGTCGTCGCCCTTGACGAACAGCTCGACGCCGAAGATGCCGCGGCCGCCGAGGTTGCCGGTGATCTTCGCCGCGATGTCGCGCGCCTTCGCCAGCGCCGCCGGCGTCATCGCCATCGGCTGCCACGACTCGACGTAGTCGCCGTTGACCTGCACGTGGCCAATCGGCTCGCAGAAGAAGGTCTCGACCTGGCCCGACGCGCCGACCGCGCGCACCGTGAGCTGCGTGATCTCGTAATCGAAGTCGATGAAGCCTTCGACGATGACGCGGGCCTGCTTGACGCGTCCCGAGGACAGCGCGTAGTCCCAGGCCGTGGCGACGTCGGCGGGAGTCTTCACCAGCGACTGGCCCTTGCCCGACGACGACATGACGGGCTTCACCACGCACGGGTAGCCGATGCCGCCGTCGATCGCCGCCTGGACTTCCTTGAGCGAATCGGCGAACCGGTAGGGCGAGGTCGGCAGCCCGAGCTCTTCGGCGGCGAGCCGGCGGATGCCTTCGCGGTTCATGGTGAGGCGCGCGGCGCGCGCCGTCGGGATCACCTCGGCCAGGCCTTCCTTCTCGATCTCGACCAGCATGTCGGTCGCGATGGCTTCGATCTCGGGCACCACCAGATGCGGCTTCTCACGCTCGATCACCGCGCGCAGCGCGGGGCCGTCCGTCATCGCCACGACGTGGCTGCGATGGGCCACCTGCATGCCCGGCGCATCGGTGTAGCGATCGACGGCGATGGTCTCGCAGCCCAGCCGCTGCAATGCGATAATGACCTCCTTGCCGAGTTCGCCGCTGCCGAGCAGCATGACGCGCAAGGCGCTGGGAGCGAGCGGGGTACCGATGCGCATGAGATTCTCCGAAGTTTGCAGGGTGCGATTCTAGCGAAATGGCGATCGATCCCATCGCTCTGCGCAACGCGCTCGGCCAATATGCCACCGGCGTTGCCATCGTCACGACGCTCGACGGCGCGGGACGTCCCACCGGACTCACCGTGAATTCCTTCGCCTCGGTTTCGCTCGATCCGCCGCTGGTGCTCTGGAGCCTGGCAGCGAACTCCTCCTGCCAGGCGGCCTTCGAGGCGTGCAGCCACTTCGCCGTCAATGTGCTGACCGCCGATCAGGTCGCGCTGGCGAACCGCTTCGCCACCAACGGCATCGACAAGTTCGCCGGCGTCGCCTGGATGCCCGGGCTCGGCGGCGCGCCGCTGCTGGCCGGCGCCGGCGCGGTGTTCGAATGCCGCAGCGAAGCCCGCCATGCCGGCGGCGATCACACCATCTTCATCGGCCGCGTCGAGCGCTTCGCGCACGACGAAGCGCACCCGCTGATCTTCCACGCCGGGCGCTACTGCGCGCGCGCCGAACTGCCGCCGATTGCGGTGAAGCACTGATCGTCGTCGTCAAAAGAGGGGAGGGAACGCCCGGCGACCGGCCCGACGGCCGTGGTCGGCATCCCGCAGAGGAACAGCGTCGCGCTGCCGCCGGCTGTTCGATAACCGCTGCCAGCCGGCGCCGCCCTCAGGCCGGAAAGCTGACCGTGAATCGGGCGCCCCGGCCGCCGGCGCCTGCGCCGACGCTCACCGTCGCCGCGTGGAGCGCGGCGATCTCCTTGACGATGGCGAGGCCCAGGCCGCAGCCGTCGCCGACGCTGCCGCGGATGCGATAGAAGCGCTCGAACACCCGGCTGCGCTCGTCCGGCGGGATGCCGGGTCCGTCGTCCTCGACTTCGACGAAGACGCGGCCCTCGCGCTGCCCGCAGCGGACGGTGACGTGTCCGCCCGGCGGCGTGTAGTTCAGGGCGTTCTCGACCAGGTTGACGGCGAGTTCGCGCAACAGCCAGGGCACGCCTTCGATGCCGGCCGCCTCGAGTTCGAAGCCGAGGTCGATGTTCCCGGCGATCGCCATGTCGAGATGGCTGTCGGCCAGGCGGCCGAGGATCGCGTCGAGCCGCACCGGCTGCCTGTCCGCGTGCAACCCGGCGCTCGGCTCGGCGCGCGCCAGGGCCAGCAATTGATGCGCGACGTGGGCCACGCGGTCGAGCGCCGCCGACATCTCGGCGAGCCGGCGCCGGCGCGCGGCCTCGTCGGCGTCGCCGATCGCCAGTTCGAGCTGCGACTTGAGCGCCGCCAGGGGCGTCTTGAGCTGATGGGCGGCATCCGAGAGAAAGCGCTCCTGGCTGGACACCGACTCGGCCAGCAGCGCCAGCTTGCGGTTGAGCGCCTCGATCAGCGGGCGCAGTTCCAGCGGCACGCCATCCGTCGGCAACGGCGTGAGATCGCGCGCTGGGCGCCTGGCGACCGCCTCCCGCAGGGTATCGACCGGCTTGAGGCCGGCCTCGATGCCCAGTCCGATCAGCGCCAGAGCGACGACCAGCACCACCAGGTTGACGGCCACCGTCGCGACCGTGACGCGGCGGCTCATCTGCTTGCGCTTGTTGGTCGTTTCAGCCACTTCGACGAAAAGCTGCTCGCCGTCGAACAAGTACGGCACGTTCGCCACGCGCAGCGCCTCGTCGGCCAGCCGCGCGTCGCGGAAGCAGATGTCGATGCAGCGGCCGACGAACGGCAGCGCCGCGTCCCCGCCGACTAGTTGGCCGTCTCCGCGAAAGACGGCGAAGTAGATGAGGTCGTGCCTGTCCGTCCGCAGGGCGGTGTCCGTCCTAGCCGTCACCCGCAGGACCGGCTTGCCGTTCTCGCTCTCGATCAGCGCGCTGATGGCCGTCGCGGTGTTCGTCAGCGCATTGTCGAAGGCGTTGTTGGCCGGCTCGATCGCGGTGTAATAGTCGCCGACCACGCCGCCGAGGAGCAGCAGTGCCGACGCCGCCAGCAGCCATTTGAAGAGGCCGGACCGCAGGCCGGTCATCAGGTCTTCTGCTCTTCGAGGCGGTAGCCGATGCCGCGCACGGTGCGGATGGTGAGGCCGAGCGGGGCGAGCTTCTGCCGCAGCCGGAAGATGCTGACCTCGACGGCGTTGGGCGACGAGTCGGCCGGTACGCCGTCCGCATCCTTGAACAGGGCAGCCTTGGCGGCGCAGCCCGGCCACGCCGTCATCAGGCTTTCCAGCACTTCCCTCTCGCGCGGCCGCAGCGCGAAGAACTCCTCGCCCTGATAGACCTCGTGCGTACGCAGGTTGACCCGCAGCGGGCCGACGCTCAGCAGGAAGCTCGTCTCCGGGTGCTTGCGCCGCACCGCGGCGCGCAAGCGCGCCAGCAGTTCGGGGAAGCGGAAGGGCTTGGTCAGGTAGTCGTCGGCGCCGCTGTCGAGGCCGACGACGCAATCGTCGAGCGTGTCGCGCGCCGTCAGGATCAGCATCGGCACGGTGACGCCCTGGTCGCGCATGCGGCGGATGAAGCTCAGGCCGTCCTCGAGCGGCAGGCCGAGATCAACGACGGCGACGTCGACGTTGCCGCGCTGCATCGCCTGGTCCGCCTCGCTCGCCGTGCTGGCGTGCTCGACGGCGTAGCCGGCCCGGACGAGTCCTTCCGTCAGGCCGCGTGCGACCTGGAGATCGTCTTCAAGAACGAGCGCTCGCATGAATGGATGGAGGAAGCGGAAGCAAGGGCAGGGGTGATTCTGCCATGCCGCCGCGGCGCCGGGCGGCGCGGGGACGCCCGAATTGAAAAAGCCGCCGGGAAATCCCGGCGGCTTGAGCGGATGATGAAACGATACGGCTTCAGTGCGCTGCGGCCATTTCGGCGCCCAGCCCCGTCTCGGAGCGGATCTCCTGCGCTTCGAAGGCGCCGCGCTCCTGCTCCGCGCTGGCGCTGCTGTCCGTGACGGACGCCAGGTAGGCGACGATCAGCACGGCCGGCAGCACGACGAAGGTCGGGAAGTCGTACGGGAAGATCGCCGGGCCCATGCCGAGCACCTTGGTCCACACCGTCGGGCCGATGATCAGCAGGCCGATGGAGCCGAAGATGCCGGTGTAGCCGCCGAGCACCGCGCCGCGCGTGGTCAGGCCCTTCCAGAACACCGAGAGGACCAGGATCGGGAAGTTGGCGCAGGCGGCGATCGAGAAGGTCAGGGCGACGATGTACGCCACGTTCTGCTTCTCGAAGGCGATGCCGAGGAGGATGGCCAGGATGCCCAGGCCGATCACCGCGATCTTCGACACCCACACTTCCTGCGCTTCCGTGGCCTTGCCCTTCATGATCACGTTGGCGTAGATGTCGTGCGACAGCGCCGACGCGCCGGCCAGCGTGAGGCCCGAGACCACCGCCAGGATGGTGGCGAACGCGACCGCGGCGATGAAGCCGAGGAAGAAGTCGCCGCCGATCGCGTGCGAGAGATACACCGCCGGCATGCTGCCGCCGCCCTTGAGGTTCAGGATGTTCTTCGTCACGTCGACCACGTACTCCGGCCGGTTGGCGACCAGCACGATGGCGCCGAAGCCGATGATGAAGGTCAGGATGTAGAAGTAGCCGATGAAGCAGGTGCCGAAGAGCACCGACTTGCGGGCCGCCTTGGCATCCGTCACCGTGAAGAAGCGCATCAGGATGTGCGGCAGGCCGGCGGTGCCGAACATCAGCGTCAGGCCGAGAGAGATCGATTCGATCGGATTGGCCTTGGCGCCGATGGGCACGACCGACTTCATGATGTCGAGGTGCTTGGGATGGATGCTGACGGCGTCGGAGAACAGCTTCTCGAAGCTCCAGCCCTCATGGGACATCACGCCGAGCGCCATCAGCGTGGCGCCGCCGAGCAGCAGGCCGGCCTTGATGATCTGCACCCAGGTCGTGGCCTTCATGCCGCCGAAGGTGACGTAGATGATGATCAGCGCGCCGACGATGACGATCGACTCGCGGTAGGAGATCTGCGGCACCAGCGTGTGCAGCAGCTGGCCCGCGCCGACCGCCTGGCCGATCAGGTACCAGATCACGACGATCAGCGAACCGATCGCCGCCATGGTGCGCACCGGACCCTGCTTGAGGCGGAACGAGGCGACGTCGGCGTAGGTGTACTTGCCGAGGTTGCGCAGCCGCTCCGCGATCAGGAACAGGATCACCGGCCAGCCGACCAGCCAGCCCACCGAGAAGATCAGGCCGTAGAAGCCGTTCATGTACACCAGCGCCGCGATACCCAGGAACGAGGCCGCCGACATGTAGTCGCCGGCAATCGCCAGGCCGTTCTGCAGGCCGGTGACGCCGCGGCCGGCGGCGTAGAAGTCCGTCGCCGTCTTGGTGCGCGTCGCCGCCCAGTAGGTGATGCCGAGCGTGATGGCGACGAAGATGATGAACATGATGATCGCGTGCCAGTTGACCGGCACCTCGGCCGGAACGGCCGGAGCAGCGGCCGGCGCGGGCGCCGCGACGGCGGCAGCCGGGGCTGCGGCAGGCGCAGCGGGCGGAGCCGCGGCGGGGGCGGCGCCAGGCGCGGCAGCCGGAGCGGCGGCAGCGGGCGCAGCGGCAGGCGCGGCAGCGGAGACGTCGACCGCGAAGCTCGGCGCGGCGGCGAGCAGGACCGCGGAGGCCAGGATGGCCCCGAAAGTAGTCTTCAGGATATTCACTTGGAGGCCTCCTCGATGATTTCCTTGGTGAGCGGGTCGAACGTATTGTTCGCGCGGCCCACATAAACGCCGGTCAGGATGCACGACGCCAGAATGACGCCGACGCCGATCGGCATGCCGATCGGGATCACGCTCGTCGCGGACAGCGGCGTCGTGAGGAAGTCGCCCGCGAACGCGACCATCAGGATGAATCCGAAATAGATCACGCAGACGATGATGGTCAAGGTCCACGCCAACGAATCGCGCTGCTTGATGAGGTCGTGGTACTTCGGGTTGTTCTGGATATGGCTGGCGATGGCCTTAGACATGGCTTCCTCCGTTTCTGGTACTTGGCGAATCACCTGGGAATCCGGTGACGTCTTTGGTTTTCATATGGATCTCCTCCAGTTTGCGTTGGCCAGATGGCCGCGTCTCCTCTCCGGGTTTTGCGATGAGGAATCTAACAACGCGAACTGACGAAGCTCTGACCCGATCCTGTCCGTTGCCTTACAGAGCGTGGGGGAGGGCGTAAAAGCCGGGGAGGCAGTGCCGGCGCCGTGGTCGGACGACCGGGCGCGGTGGAGCGGGCGAAGGGAGTCGAACCCTCTTCATCAGCTTGGGAAGCTGAGGTAATGCCGTTATACGACGCCCGCGAACCGTCGCATTGTATCAGCGCTGCGATATTGGCCGCCGTGCCGGCGGGAAGGATTCGCCGGGTCGGACGACCCGGCCGAGCGCGAGGCGCCAAGCCGGCCATCGGCCGAATGTTAGAATCCGCCGATGATCGAACTGATCGTCAACGGCGCGTCCGAACGCTTCTCCGAGCCTGCCACCATCGCCTCGCTGCTGGCCGCGCGCGGTCTCGTCGGCAAGCGCGTGGCCGTCGAAAGGAACGGCGAGATCGTGCCGAAGAGCCGGCACGCCGAGACGACGCTGGCGGCGGGCGACCGCGTCGAAATCGTCGTCGCCGTCGGCGGCGGCTGAATCTCCCCAAGGGAACCAACATGAGCACTGACAACCTCGTCATCGCCGGCAAGAGCTACGCGTCGCGCCTGCTCGTCGGCACCGGCAAGTACAAGGACTTCGCCGAAACGCGCGCGGCCGTCGATGCCTCCGGCGCGCAGATCGTCACCGTCGCCATCCGCCGCGTGAACATCGGCCAGGATTCCAGTCAGCCGTCGCTGCTCGACGCGCTGCCGCCGTCGCAATATACCTACCTGCCGAACACCGCCGGCTGCTACACGGCCGACGAGGCGATCCGCACGCTGCGCCTGGCGCGCGAGCTGCTCGACGGCCACAGCCTCGTCAAGCTCGAGGTGCTCGGCGACCAGCACACGCTGTTCCCCAACATGCCCGAGACCCTCAAGGCTGCGGAAGTCCTCGTCAAGGATGGCTTCCAGGTGATGGTCTATTGCGCGGACGATCCGATCCAGGCCAAGATCCTCGAAGGCATCGGCTGCGTCGCGGTGATGCCGCTGGCCTCGCTGATCGGCTCGGGCATGGGCATCCTCAATCCGTGGAACCTCAAGCTGATCATCGAGGCGGCCAAGGTGCCGGTGCTCGTCGACGCCGGCGTCGGCACCGCGTCGGACGCGGCCATCGCGATGGAGCTCGGCTGCGACGGCGTGCTGATGAACACGGCCATCGCCGGGGCGAAGAATCCGGTGCTGATGGCGAGCGCCATGAAGAAGGCCGTCGAGGCCGGCCGCGAGGCCTTCCTCGCCGGCCGCATGCCGAAGAAGTTCTACACCGCGAGCCCGAGTTCCCCGACCGGCGGACTGATCGGTTCCTGATGCGCCGTCTTTTGCCGGCGCTGTGCGCCTGGCTCCTCGTCGCGCCTGCCGGCGCCCAGCAGCCGGCGCCGCCCGAGCGCAAAGGCTATGCCTTCGACACGCCGCGCATCCTCGCGCAGCAGCAGCTGTTCGGCATCGCGCACGGCGTTGCGCTGCTCGCCGACCCCTGCCGCGCGAGGATG